>CALUUR010000083.1 GCA_944324015.1 Candidatus Gastranaerophilales bacterium | reverse complement strand
ATAGTTTGAAGTGTATATGCACTATTGTTTAGTTTTCTGGTTTCTAAATTCGGTAATTCTTCTTTGCTTAACCATTTATAGTCGTATTTATCAAATAATATCCCTCTAAATTCTCCGTTTTCTATTCGGGGATTTAGGATTGTTCCGTGCCCTATTGAATAGTTCAAATTTTTATCTTCGCTAAATCCTATGCCTATTTGATTTGTTGTAAATCTTTTTGTTTTTTTATCATATTTTGACATTATTTGAGTCTGCAACTCCGGTGAATTGGATAATCGTTTGCTAAATCCGCTGTTTTTATCATATATAACGCCATGCCAGCTACCCCCATCAGGCTTGGAACGATAATGCGCTTTTACCTCCGTTCCGTCATCACGGGTGTAAGCATGAACATAAACTACGTCAGGATTACCGGTAAGTTCGCTTTCTCTTGGAATACCTAAATTTGCCATTTGATAATCTATGGCTTTTTCATTTTCCATAAATTCATCTACTGACATACTGCCTATGTCTTCTGCTGTGTAAACTCTGTTCTCGTTGGTGATTGCGTTAATAAAATTGTTTATTATTACACAGGTTATTTATTTTATTTCGGGACTCGAAAAATTGCAAAAAATTCAAACCTTATAAATTTTCCGACTTAAATGTCAAACTCGCGATACTTTTTCTCAAAATCCATAATACATAACAGACATACATAATAATAGTTAAACTATAATACAATATATAGGTTAGGAGACTCAGACTCCTGACCTGATATTAATTTATCATTCATAATTTAACTCTATTTTACCAGCATATCAAGTGTTTTAAATAATTTTTGTATCTTTTCAACACAATAATTATCCTTAATAAGTTATTATTTTAATTTACCTTGGTACTTCCATATTAAAAATAACAATATATAAAATAAACAAATACCACCTATTGTTGTTAACTCATAAAAGAATGGAATAGCAATAGTCTCAAAATATAAATCTTTAATTGTTCCTAAAATTAAAAATATTATAATCAATATATCATACACAAATGCATTGAGTATAGCAAAATTCCTGCTTTGTTTATTATTTTTTAATTCATATACACACGTACGTATAATCGAGAGCTTAATTATTGAACCTAATATTGCAAAAATTAGTGGTAATAATATAATCTTTGATAGAATATATAACAGATAAATACATAATCCCAGTAATGACAATTTAGAAGAAGTATCATTTGCAAGTAATAAAATACATAATTCTAAACTTTCATACATGTACCAGAATAGAAACAGATTAATTACATTTAGAATTATATAAAAGCTTATTTTTTTCATATAAATATTTTAACATAGTATTTAAAATTTATAACGGCACTTAATTATTGTATAATAAGGAGCAAGTAAATTTGCTTCTTGGACTCTACTACCCATTTGTACTTTCCAGTTTTTATCATGTGGATTAAAATCATATGTATCAAGAACAACTATATCAACATAATCATTATTAGATTTTGCAGACAAAATATCAACTTTCCCTAATGCATTATGTAAATTTCCATTGTTTTCAAATGAAATTGATTTACCTTTAATTTCTTTTCCTGATTTTAAATCCAGATAATTTTGGTCGATAAATTTTTTCAACTCATTGGATTGATTTACTGCATTAGCAATACTACTATTTTCATGAAACACTATCCCCGGAACATCTTCTTTACCAAATTGAGATTTTACTTTTGATTTAATTTGTTCTTTATATTGAGGAAAATCATTAACAATATCTTCAATATTGTTATAAATTTTTCCATTACGTTTTATATATTCTTCGATACTTTTTTGAGTCACCCCTTTTGATGCAATATTCCACATGTTTACGGCATCATCTTGTTTTAATATATATTTACCATATGTATTAATCCCTAAATCTAATATTAATTTATTTAATATTGCACTTTCATAGTGATTATCTTTAGTCAAAATATCCGAAAAATTATAATCATTATAAGTAATGCCACCTTCTAATACTGTTGGTTGCTCAATATTAGCGGATGCACCGGTTGAAGTTCCACTGTGCTCATAATTACTACTTCCAACCCCATCAGGCTTGGAACGATAGTGTGCTCTTACTTCTGTGCCGTCATCTCTGGTGTATCCACGAACATATATAACATCAGGATTGCCGACCAAATCAGACTCTCTTGGTATTCCCAAATTCTTAAATTGATAATCTATGGCTTTTTCATTTGCCATAAATTCATTGCTTGTCATTTTCCCGATGTCTTCTGCCGTGTAAATTCTGTTGTCGTTTGCGATTGCATTGATAAAGTTTCTCAAATTTGCCATGTATATTTTCCCTTTGCTTTTGTGTAAAAAAAAATATATTTCTCAATATTTGTTGAATAATATATAATATATCATTGTTTTTCATATTTGTCAACAGTGTTGATTTGTTATTTGAATTATGATACTATTCTTTTGAGGTGGATTATGGACAAACATACACAACTTATTAAATTCGGCACTGTAATCAAGCAAAGGCGTTTGGCTTTAAAATTAAGTTTAAGAGAGTTAGAAAAACTATCAAGCGTCAGTGCGGCTCTAATAACTAAACTTGAAAACGGTAAAATGGCTAATTTTCCAAAAGCTATTACTATTAAACAACTTAGTGATGCCTTAAAATTCAATGATGAATTGTTTGTTCTGGCGGACATTTTGTTTGAACATAAAGAACAAAATATTCCTGAAAAAACTTTTGAAGAAGAATTAAGAGAACTACTCGCAACAAAAACGACTCTTAACTCTGATAATATTACACAGGTTATTTATTTTGTGTCAGGACTGGAAAAACTACAGAAAATGGGAAATTTATAATATCTTTCCGACTAAATATCTCAAACTTGCGATACTTTATCTCAAAATTCCTGATACACTATACTCCCTGATACATAACATATATATTGTCCTATTTGTAAAGCGACACCAAGTTTGAGAAAAAGTGACAGGGGAGTTTGAGAAAATTAATCAACTGATACTTGCCTAAAATCATTCAAAACCCCCTTTTTTACAAGTTTTTTTACAATAGATTCATCAACATCCAAATCTTCGATTAATGCAATATGAAAGTTTTTTTTAGGATTTTTAGCTAATAAATTTAACAAATGTTCCGGTTTATGTCTAAAATATGATTTTAAAATATATTGATATGGTGTTATATTTATAGGGATAAATCCATTATCTTCTTGTTTTTGCTTATTTAAAACATCTTGCATTTCCTTAAAATTACTATTTAAGATTTTTATTAAGTTTAATATGTTATTACTTAATCTATTTAAATCACTTGGTAACAATGCTATATCCCATACGGATTTTATATATTGAATCATTTCTTTTTGAGTTTCATATAGAGTATTTTTCGGGAAATATTCATCTTCTGTTTTATTGATAGTGTCTATTGCATATTGTGCTTGTTCTAATAATGCTTTAATTTGATATGCAACTCTTGCTTTTCCCCAAGAAATTTCACTACCTTTATATATAAGATCATGAGTTGTTTGTGCCCAAACAAAACTATATAAAGTCATTATTTGAATCTCAAAAACATTATTTAAAAATTCTTTTTCAGGCATACTGATTGGTTGCATGTATTGTACATACAATCGTAATTCATCAAAAGCAAAATTGTCAGGATTTTTTGTAGTTTCATTTATATCTGCAGGTCTTGAATTTATTATTTTTATATTATTATTTTGTAATTCATTCTTTATCTTTTTTATATCATCTTTTTTTATAACAATAAATCTACAAGCAAAAAAATCCTCAAAGGCATTTCGACCAGTTTCAAGCTTTAAAGCAAAACTTTCAATACTTTTTACACGACTTTCATATAAATAAGAACTACTTGATAATTTATCTTTGAAATAATTATCTAAATATTCCTTTTGAGAAGACGCTATATGAAAATATTTATCATATAAATTTCTTACAACATTATTGTACTTCATTGTTTATATAATCTTCAATAATTAATTTTAATGCTTTTATACGTGTTTCTCTTGGCTTTTTATCAGTAGAAGCACCTTTAGTACCATTGTAATAATCCATGAAATTAGGTTTTGCAGCAAGTTTTTCTGCTGGTAATTTAACACTGTTTGAAATATCATTTAAAATTCTTGCCAATATTTCACAAGGAGGTAAATTATTAATATTTAATAAGATATAACACCAGAGTGTATAAAAATTAGTTCTAGTCATAAAATATTTATTTAATCCAACGGAAGATGTTGCAACACTTTCAATATATTTTTTGATTTGCGAAAATTTTTCTTTTAAAATTTCTTCTTCATCAAACACATCATCATAATCAGAGTACATTTCATCTAATTTATCTTGATTAAAACCTTGTATTTGTTCAGACAAAGACAGTAAAACTAATTCAGATATAAATTGCTCATCTTCCATTCTCATTCTATCTTTCTTCCCGATTGATAAATAAGAATACCAGAAGTCATCCAATGCTTCATTATGGACAAACTGAAAAATAGCTCCATCATATCTAGCATTTCTTAATTCTTGAGGTGTTAACTTTTTGTTATTACGATTTAAACGATCAAATATTGATTTTATTACATCATCATTATCGGTATTAATTTGTTCAATTGGTATTGAATAATTCCAAAAACATTTTTTATAATTTGTATCTAATTCATTAAAATTTTTTCTTACCAAATCTTCATTATCAGTATCTTTGCTATATGCGAATTTATTTAAAGAATAATCAATAATTGCAGATAATCTTTGCTTACCATCAATAACTCTGTATGTTGTGCAACCATTTTCATCAATATCTTTATACAAAAAAACCGCAGGGCATGGATAATTATTAATTACGGTATCAATAAAAAATTCCTTATCCTTGGTATTCCATATACTCTTACGTTGATAAGATGGGTTTAAATCTAATTTCCCTTGATTGTATAAATCCAAAAACCAAGATACATCTTGTGATTTAGCATATCTTTCTAATTGCATAAGTTACCTCATTTTTTTGCATATACGTTTATTCAGCATTTTTTCATATATATTTTGCAGTAAATAAATTTCAGAATCTGTAAAATTATATACATTTTTTAGTAGTAATTTATCTGCTATTTGCAATATATCTTTTATAGACTTATTCTTTAAAAAAGCTTTTTCAATTTCAATAAAAATTTCTTTAGCATTATTGGAATATGGTATTATAATATTACCTGCTTCTGATGGCATTAATTCAAGTGCACCACCACCAAAACTTCTGCCTTCTAACTCTACAAAACAAAAGGATAAAGAGTTATAATAGCTTGCAATAAATGCTTTTTTATCTATATCATCTTTAATCCATACTCTATGCATAGTGTCTGTAGTGTATGCATTAGCTTCATTTAATATCATACGAGCATATTTATTATTTCTTCTAGAGAAAAATGCGTTAGACAATGAAATTGAAGGTATGATTTGCCACTCATCTCTTATTCTACACTTATAACCATCTGCAAAACCTTCTGCTATCCCATATTCTATGTATTTTAATGCTTTTTTATTTGTCTTTAATTTTTCCATTTTAGGAAAGATTAATATATTAGCTTTAGCATCTTTATTATTATTTAGCTTTAATTTTTCTTTATTGAAAGTTATTCCATCAACAAGAACGCTCCTCCCAATTAAAGGATAAGCATATTCTGACAAGTTGTATTCATTTATAATACTTTGATTAACAGTAAAGAAATCATTTGCTCCAGTTGTAATGCCCACTTCAACATTAGCAAGGTCTTTTACTTTAAACAAATCTTTACGATTTTTAATTTCTTCTAAAAAATCTAATTCTTTTTGTTCTAAAAAATAATTTGTCCACTTTGATGAGTTATATATATTTTTACTTGGATTTTTAATTTTATATAAATCCATATCTTTCAAAACTTTATCATCTTCTACTTCTATATATTCTATATGAGGTTTTTCTAACCCCTTTTCGCATAATAATAAAACAACATCTTGTTGAATTGTATCAAAAACCAATTTTTTAAAAGATATAATTGATATTTTTTCATAATTTTTTATTAAAAATTCCCTTATTAATTTTGCATGAGATACTTGCAATAATTCTGCCGGTAATACAAATCCTAATTTACCTTTGTTTTTTAGTAAATTTGTACAACCAATTACAAAAGCACACCAAGAATTCATTAATTTTGAATATTTTATATTATTTCTATTAAATATAATTTCAGCTTCTTCTTGTTGTTGTTTATCAAAATACTGATATCTTATATAGGGAGGATTCCCAACAATAATATTAAATCTATCTTTTGTTCTATTGCAATATTTATGAAAGTCAGAAATTTTTACTTCCAAATTTTTGGCAGGTATTTTTTTTATTTTTTCTGCCTCTTCTTTTTCTATTTCAATTGCAGTTATTGAATTATATTGATATTTCCCTTCTACTAGAGATTCAACAAAAACACCATCTCCTCCACTTGGTTCAAGGATATCACAAGTTTTATTTCCGTTAAAAGCCCATCTGAGTATAAAATCAGATATCGTTTTGGGAGTATAAAAACCTCCTCTTAATTTTTGTTTTGTAGCGTTCTTAATTAATTGCATAAAAATCCTTTAAACTTGGAATTAATTCAAATTCCTGCTGAGTCATACCATATAATGACAATAACTCCATATCAAGTAATTGTTTAGTTCTTTTAAAATTATTAACTAATAATTCTTCTTTTCTGCGATTTTCTTTATTTAAAAGAATATTTTCATTTGTAAATATTAATTTCTCTTGTAAAGAAGCAATTTTATCATGTATATCTTTTTCATTTTTATTTGAAAAATCTATAGTTTTAATTGGTAATTTTTCTAAAACTTTTGTTCCTCTTGCTACGTATCCGCCTCTAAATATTTCTCCAATTAATAATGCCATCCATTCTATAAATTTAGAATTTAAAATTGCTTGTAAATAATATATCGAATACGGTGAATTTTGAGGAAGAATTATCATACAATATCCAGCAGTACCTCCAGAAGAAATGAGGGTTTGAGATTCATCAATTGAATATTTATTTCCTTGCGATAAAACACCAACTACTATTTTCTTTTTTATATCACCAATTTGCAGTGCCTGTTGACGACCGTACCTATACCATTCATTTTCATTATTTACGGGTGGTCTTATATCTCGTTTACTTCCTCGTGTAGAATAAAGAAATTTATCTTTGTTCCTTATAAAGTAATCATAACAGTATGGATATTGTTTTTGTAACTCATCATATTCTATTAATTTAATTTGTCCATTATCTGATTTATAAGGATAAATGACAAAACTATTAGGTTTAAATTTCTTATAGGTACTTAATGTATCATCAGAAGTTGAAGATGGTGTTTCATAATAAGGTCTTACAATATCTTTTTCAACTTTATACTCTATATTATCTTTATTGAAATAATAATACCCTGCGTCTTCCTTTTGTAAGGTAAAGACGAAGTAGTCATTACGACTCGTTTGAATACCATTTAATATATTATTAGTACCGACAAAGTCTTTTAAACAACAAGCTTTATGATTAATTTTATTATAAATCGTTTCTAAATATGAAGGATACATTATCCAGGTATCATCTAATAAATTTGTATAATTTATATTATTGGAGAACTTATTATTATCGTAATCTCTTAATAACCACTTATTTAAATTGTTTATTTCTAGATATTTAATTTGTTCATTAGGTTGTTCTCTAAGTATTAAAATATTAGTATAGGTTGTTTTATCTCTGAATATTTGATTTGCACCAAAAGATATAATTTCCTTAACACACTTTTTTTCTTTTAATAGTTGTCTCAGTTTGAAACCTGCTCCAACTTTCATAAATTTATTCGGTAAAATATAACCAATTATTCCATTGCTATTTAACAACTGCAAACTTCTTTCGATAAAAAGAAAATATTTATCATATTGTTTATATGCTGATTTATAATTACTTTCATATATTGATTTTTCAATAGGAGTAATCGCTTTTATATCTTCTGTTTTCATATATGGTGGATTACCAATAATTATGTCAAATTTCCTAGAATTAAAATCAAAAGCATTTACTGTAGATGCAATTTCTGAGTCTTCTGACATTGCATTTGATATTAACGAATTCCCCCAAAAAATATTTTCATTTAACTTTGGTAAAATCTGATTTGCAGGAAGAGATTCTATATTTTCATCTTCTAAAAGCTTTAATAGTAAACCGAATTCTGTTGTTTTTATAGCATTATAGTCTTTATCTACACCATAAAAACATTTAAGTAATAAGTCTTTTTTTATATTAAATTTTAATTTATAAGTTCCAATTCCAGTGTGCAATAATTTTGAAACATCGTGAACTTTATAATAATCAATAAGATAATCATTTAAATATTGAAAACTTTCAAGTAAAAAAGCACCAGAACCACAGGCAATATCAGCTATTTTAATACTAAAAATATCTATATCTTGATTTTCAATATATGGTCTTATTGTTTTATCTATTATTTCCCTTATTATAAAATTTGGAGTTGTAACAACGTCTCTATCTATATTTTCAGGTTTTCTATCTAGGGTAACGGTATTATCTTTTATATACAGTTTGTCTTGAAGCATAATTTCATATATATTTCCTAATATTTCGGAAGACATTACTGCAAAAGAGTATGAACTATTTGGATAATACAAATCGGAAATTATTTGCCAAAATACTGAGGCATTTTGTGCTAAAAAATCTTCTATATACGGAAGTTGAAATATACCTGAATTATAATATTCATCAGCTTTTTTTAATTTTTCAATAAGTTTAAGATTATTATCAGGTGAATTTTTAATATCCATTAGAGAATAATATTGTTCAATATTTCTATCTTCACAAACTCTCAAGAATACAATGCTATTTATATATGATTGAACAATATCGTTTAATTCGATTTCATCAATATCATTTTTAAGTTCAAATAAGGCTTTACCTAACAACATTCTCCACTTATTTATTTGTTCTAGAAATAAATCATCTATGCTGTAAGTTTGAATTTGATTTTCAATACTTTCCCATTCTTTGTCAAAAGTACCGTTATATACAGATTCCTTACCTAATAATCTCTTTATTTCATCAAATTTTTCTTCATACTCAGAATAATGATATTTTTTTATACAGTAAGAATTATGGTTGTCTTGTTCTTGAACGGGAGTTGAACAGTCATAAATAATTAAATATTCAAAATTAGATAATACAGAAATTTTTAATTTTGCAGTAAATCCATATCTTCTTATTTGGAAGGCAGGTTCATCAGACATTTCAATTTTTACATGGGGTTTTTTAGCTTCAAGAAAAAACTTCCTTTCGTTATATAAACGGAAAGTATAATCTGGTTTCTTTGTTTTTTTGCCTGTATGTAATCCTTCTTCTAATATTACTTCTCTTTCAAAAGTAGATTGTCCTTTGCTATTTTTGATATCCCATCCAAGTAATTCAAATAAAATATCTAAGAAATCGCTTCTTAACAACGTTTCATTATATTTGTCAGAAAGGTAATAATCTCTATTTTTCTCATATTTATTAACCAGTTCTTTTATAGACATTCCAATCCCCTATTTGAATATTTTATTAGAAATGGAATGTTTATGCAAATAGATTACAAAAACTTAAGGCTTTTAGATTGTATCAATTTCTCAATTTTATATATTCTATATTTAAATTTATTTGTAATTTATTACATATTCTTTTGAATTATGTTCTATGTACATCTCATACACAGGAATATTATTTTTGTTAGCAAAATCTTTTAAAATGTTTTTATTTCTTGTGGACATATTTACTCCCAAGTATATTGCTGTTGGCTTTTTATATATAGCAGGTTTTGTATTGCAATGTGATATAATTCGCCATTCCTGTTCATATTTCCAGTCCATAGATTTGCGCAAAAGAATTTTATAAATTGCTAAATCGTCATCTATTGGAACAAACACACTAAAAGGTACCTTAGTAAACATACTTTGTACAAAATATGAAGCTATAAAATCTTTTGCATTAAATCTTTCATCTGAATAAATAACAGGAAAAAGTAAATCGTAATGAGCAAAGCGGCATTTATTAGAACAATTTATGCAAGGAGAATTATAATTTTTAAAATCATATTCTAACGCAAACCCTTTATGTGAATCTGCGTAGTGAGACCACATTATTGGTGATTCTATCGTTTCTGAAAAACAAGCAATATTTGAATATGTTTTTAAATAATCAATAGAATGGGTAATTATGTGTGATAAACTTTTTTCGATTTTAGGCAGTGCAACCCTAATATTTAAACGATATTTATCATCTGACTCGTTTAAAAATCCTTTTAGTATAGATTTTTGCTTTGCTTGTAAACTTTGCACTAAGGCAGGATTATATTCTAACCATTTTTTAAATTTTGTCCTACTACGTGGATTTTTCAAGTCATCTAATATTTCTTGCACATTGACATAAATAAGGGAATCAAAGGGGTCATTGAAATTAATAGGATTTGAAGTTGTTATTAAATTCTTACATAAAGCGTCATAAAAATTATTATTGTCGTCAATTTTTCTGTATTAAATAATTTTTGTGGTTTTAATTTCTGTACTTTCTCGCAAAAAATTCTAATTTTTTCTTTATTGTTTTCAGGCTTGTCATAATTTTTAATAAAAGTACTGTCTAAAATTTCTTTAAATTTTTCTCTTGCAGTTAATTCTTTTTCCATAATTCCATTATATTGCAAATTAAAGCTGATTTTAATATTTGTGTTCTAATGTTTCAATTATTTTGAAAGACTTGAGATTAAGTATACTTGGAGCGATAAATGTTAAAAAGAAAGGATTTACAATATGGATTTAGCATTTGGTACAAAGATTTTAAACCACAAGACAGGTGAAATCGGATTATTAATTAAAACTTGGAAAAACAAGTTTGCCGATGCAGAAATTGATTATGCAACTTGTGTCGATAAGCACGGCAAACGCTACAATATCAAACTTGATGAGATTTTTCCGTTGGAGGAAACTGATGATTTTTGCAAAGCGAACAGTTGAACCTATGGTGAAACTTGTGAGCCTGTATCTGAAATGGAGCGTAGCGAAATGAAAGTGAAAAATAAATTAACAAGAGAAACCATAAAAATAACTTATCCTGAATTTAGAAAAAAGTTTGCAAAAGAGATAAGTACAGCTTTTGAAAGTTATCGAAGAACACAACTAAATAAATATTCTTATAACTTCAAAGATGATAATTCAATGGAATACAA
>CALUUR010000082.1 GCA_944324015.1 Candidatus Gastranaerophilales bacterium | reverse complement strand
GACATCATCGGAAGAGTTAAACTGTCATCGCCAGAATAAATTGAAAAATCTGAAGGACAGCAGATTTTCATTTCCGTAATCGCATCCATATCACCGAAACTTTGTTTGACGGCAACAATATTTTGATATTTTTCTGCAAGAGCAGCAACTGTTTCCGGGAACATATTAACCCCTGTTCTGCCAGGGATATTGTATATAATTACGGGGATATCAACACTTTCCGCAACTGCCGAAAAATGTTCAATCATTCCCTGTTGTGACGGTTTATTATAATATGGCACAACGGAAAGTATTGCATCAACATTTTCTTTTTGAGCCCATTTTGCAGCCATTACAGCTGTTTCCGTACAGTTTGAACCCGCATTCATAATGACTTTTGCTTTATTTACGGCGGCTCTTTTTACAGTACTTAAAAGTTCAAATTCTTCTTCATGTGTTAATGTCGGTCCTTCGCCGGTAGTTCCCGCAACGAGAACGGCATCACTTCCGTGACTGATAAGATATTTGGTTAGTTCTTCAGCTTTATCGTAATCAACCTCTCTTTTGCTGTTAAACGGTGTAACCATTGCGGTTATGACTTCGCCTGCATCATATCTTAGTGCCATAAAAACCTCTTTCCCTAATCTGTCTATCCCTATAGCAGAATTATAAAACAAACCAAAAGAAAATGTATAAAATATTAAGTTATTTTTTGCAAATACTACAAAAAATGCATAATTATATTAAAAAGGCGGGATGAAAACCCGCCTTAGTTATTCTTTCAGTAACTTTTCCGCAAGTTCGGATTCAGTTCTGCCGTTTAGCGTTTTATTCACCTTTTGGAGTTTTTGTGCAATAAGCTCCATATTGTCTGTCCAGACAAAGTTATCAAGAACGTATTTTTCGGCCTTATCAAAATCTCCTTCAATTTGAATTCTTACAATTTCTGCAAGCATTTCTTTTGCAATAGGGACAACTTTATCTATATTAACATGAATTTTTCCGTCCACAATATCATAGGCTCCGCGTTCTGCAAAATATTTGTTCTGCATAACAGTTCTTACTCTGTGTGCTTGACTTAATGTCGGTTTTGATTTTAAGAAGTTATCAGCAACAGTTGTGACAATAATTTGTTTTCTCTGTTCTTCGGTATACATACCGAGTTCAGTTAATAAATCAACAAACGCAAGAGAGCCCATATCAGCTTTGTTTTCTTCAATAATGTTGCGGTATTTGCCGAGAGTTTCGCAAGCTTTTTTAGGTCCCAGAGAATGTGCATTTTCATGACCTATTGTAAACCAGTGATCAGCTTCATCAAGGTAGTATTTATGCTGATTTTTGTCTAAGATTTCATCCAGTCTTTCCTGAAGCTTTTTCATATCACTTATAAAACGTATTTGTCTGTGATAAACATTTCTTCTTCCGCCGCCGATTGTAAGCGATAGTTTGTCGTCATTTGGGAGGTTTTCCGCAAGGGTTATCCCGCCCCTGTAAGCTCCGACGTCACCTGTTACGGCAACCAAATCAACATCAACCATTGTCTGTTTTGTATCGCTGTCAGGATTTATATTCTGTTCATATTCGTCAGCGTAAGGCATATTTTTTGCAAGTGTCGGAAGATATTTTTTTATTGCCATCAGGGCATCTGTTCCTTTTTTGTTAACAATCCCGACGCGTCCGCCTAGAAAATCTTTTGGAATAGGCTTGATACCATGGGTTTCAAGAAGGGCGGCAAGTTCTTTGTTTTCAACAATTGTGCCTGTCATTTCATCTTCATAATTTTCTCTTGTTATTGTGAATTCAAGCGGGGTGTCCTGAAGAGTAGCCCATTTTTTATCGGCATAAGCATCAAGCATGGGATCTGCCGTACGAAGAGCTTTTGCCTGAAGTTTTAAATATTCGGTAAAATCTGCATTGGTCGAAGTTTCAGCGGCTTTGTCAATTTCATCTGCCATTTTGGAAAAGTCCTCTTTGAACTTATCTATATAATCAATTCCGATAAGTTCATCCCCGTTTCTTTCAACAATTGAACGCTGGGTCAGGATTTTTTTGACTTCTTCAATTTTTCCATCATTAACCATTCCGGTCAGAATTTTATGAAATTCTTCTTTTGAAAGATTTTCAGGATAAACCCCTTTGCCCGGAAGTTCTTTTATACCTTTTGCAAGGTTAATTTTGTTTGACATAGTGTCTATGGCGTTCATTCCTTTTTGTGCATCAAAGAGTATTTTTGTTAATTTTGCCTGTTCGTTACCTTTTGTTATTTCATTTTCAAGAAATTCTTTGAATTCTAAGTTGTGATGGCAGTCAATCTGCATACTGATTTTTTCTAATATATATGCTGCTTTGACGAGGTGTTTTAAAGTTTCTTTATCTCCGTCCGCAAGTTCAAAATATTCCGGAGCATCGCACTTGAGCATTTTTTTTGTTATTAAGTAATCTTTGTTTGTTCGTTTTTCAAGTTCTTCCATAGAAAGATTCAGTTCAAACTTTGTCATATTGCACTCTCCTTTATTTTTTGAGGTAATTATAACATATTTTATGAAATTTATATTAGTTCATTTAGATGAATAAGCTTGAAAACCGTTTCAGATTTTGGTAAAATAATTTGTATAAAGAATCAAACAAGGAGCACAGTATGGAAAATTTAAGAAATATTAAGAACATCGGGGGGGGGGAGCACTCTAAGCTTAGTAAGAGGTCAGGAAGTCCGGAAGGCAGGAGGGCAGGCTAGTATCGGTGAGCTCAGCTCACTA
>CALUUR010000081.1 GCA_944324015.1 Candidatus Gastranaerophilales bacterium | reverse complement strand
TATACGGCGTTTTACTTCAGGGCCGAAACCTTCCGCTCTTGTTTTTGTGTACATTTCCATAAGATTTTTGGCATCAGAAGTTCTGTAACCGTATTTTACCCCGTCAAATCTTGCAAGGTTTGACGAACATTCGGCTGTTGCCAGAATATAATAAATACCGATTGAATGTTTTAAATTCGGCAGAGAAATTTCAACAATTTCAGCTCCTAATTTTTTATAATCTTCAATGGCTTTTTCAACAGCTTTTTGAACATCTTCGGATAAAGCGTCAGTCATAAGTTCTTTTATAACTCCGACTTTCATCCCTTTAATATCATCGTTAAGGTGTGCTGCATAATGCTCTACAGGAAGATTCAAAGATGTGGAATCTTTAGGGTCATGGCCTGAAATAACTTCAAGAAGATTGGCAGCATCTTCGACAGTTCTTGCAAATGGGCCGATTTGGTCAAGAGATGATGCAAATGCAATCAAACCGTATCTTGAAACACGTCCGTAAGTCGGTTTCATCCCTACAATTCCGCAGAAAGATGCCGGAAGTCTGATTGAACCGCCTGTATCAGAACCGAGTGCAAGAGTTGCTTCGCAAGCCGCAACAGAAGCAGCAGAACCGCCTGATGAACCGCCCGGAACTTTATTCAAATTCCAGGGGTTATGAACTTTTTTAAATGCAGAGTTTTCGTTGGAAGAACCCATCGCAAATTCATCTAAATTAGCTTTCCCGACAATCGGAACGAGGTTATTTAATAATTTTTCGCTTATTGTTGCGTTAAAAGGAGAGACAAAGTTTTCTAGAATTTTGGAAGAAGCAGTTGTTTTGGAACCCTTCAAATTCATATTATCTTTCAGTGCAAGCGGAATACCTGCCAGAAGCGGTAATTCTTCTCCCTTTGCTATTTTTTCATCAACTTTTTTAGCTGTGTCAAGCGCAATTTCTTTTGTTAATGAATTAAATGCACCTAATTTTTCATCAAGTTCTTCAATTCTTTTAAATGCCGCATTTGTTAATTCTACGGCAGAAACTTCTTTATTTTTTAAAGCTTTGCTCTGTTCGGCTGCTGATTTTTTTAAAAGCTCGTTCATAATATCTCCTTAAAGCTATTCATTTTTATTATATGGAAAATTTTATGACAAAAATAACAGTTTAGCAAGTTATAGCTTCTGCATTTTTTTATTAATTTCTGCATGGATACGGTTTGCGCGGTAAAGATAGTTTGTCAGCTTTTCGTAATTGGCTTTTGTTTCGCCGTAAGGGACTTTCATTGCGATAAGCTCATCTACGTTTTCGTTTATGCTTGTAAGAGTGTCCAGGGAGTCGCTTAAATCCAGTATTGACTTAACTTTTTTCGACATACGGGCAATAATTTTTCTTGATACAAATCGAGCAAGGCGGTGTATTGGCGATAATTTCGGTTTCGGCTTTTTGGAAATTATTGCATTGGTTATTTTTTCTGCCATATTGCGCTTTGAATACTGTTCTTTTAAGTCGGCCAGTTCATTTTCTATCTTTTTTGCCTGAATTTTTAAATCCATAACATCAAGAAGTTTCCCCAGCAATTCTGCCCCTTTTATTTTTGAATTGATAGCCTCAAGAGCTTCTTCTTTTTCGGCTATCAGACATTCCAGTTTTAAAGTTTTGTCATCGAGGTCTTTAAAAGAATTATCATTTAATATGTTTAAATCATAATCGTTTAATCTTTTATTAAAATTTGTTTGAAATAAATTATTGTTCATTCCGGTTTCCATAAAAATCGTAAATCAGGTTTTTTGTCACTCGATTGTGTAAACTTTTTTGTAATATAGGAATGCTCCCACAATGGTTAGTACAATATTTGGCATCCAGGCGGCAAGGAAAGGCTCTAGTGTTCCCGCTTCCCCAAATGATATTGAGAGCGCTCTTATCAGGTAATAAGCAAATATAATAAGAATACTGAATAAGAAACCTCTGTTATACCTTACTCTCGGCGGTGTAATTGCAAGCGGAACGCCTATTAACACAAGTGCAATTGTTGTCAGCGGCAGAGCAAGTTTGTCATAAAGTTCTATATGAATTACATTTTTTTGTTCGTCGCTGATATGATTATGACGGATAAAGTTTATCAGTTGCGTAAAGTTCATTTCTTTTGCAACATTTTTGTTTAATTCTTTTGACATATCAAGGCCGAATTTTACAACTGACCTGTCAAACAGTGTGGTATTAAGAATTTTACCGTCATCACCTACTGTATAAACCGCTCCTTTTTCAAATTCCCATCCTTCGGGAGAAGTTTTTCCTTCATCAGCCTGTAAAACTTGAATAGTCCCCTGTTTTGCTGTATCAAGAACAGTTATATTATGCAAAACTTTGTTCTCGCAAAAACCTACATAAAAAAGCCTTTTTAGACTCGCTCCGTCTGTCAATTCTTTGAATACAAAGTTTTGTTTGCCCTCGGGAATATTTTTCTGCCCCAGAGACCATAGCGCTAAATCCTTTGACTGTTTTGTCATAACAGGTACAATACTTTCATTAATGATGAAACTGCATATTGACATTATCAGAGCAAAAATAAATATAGGTTTTGCAATCCTGTTTAAACCTATTCCGCAGGCTCTCATAACGGTGATTTCAGACTTTAAGCTCAAGCCGTTTAAAGTCATAACGGTTGCAAGCAAAACTCCCATAGGAATTGTCATTACAATTACCTGCGGAAGGTTTAGTATAATCATCATTAAAGCAACTTTGAAAGGAATTCCGAACAGAGAAATTTGTTTAATCAGGGTAATAAATGTGTCTGAAGCAAAGATGATTGATGTAAACACGCAAACTCCCATGATAAACATCTCAATTACCTGTCTTAATATATATTTATCAAGCAGAGTAATTTTTCCTGAAAATTCTTTTTCAATTACTTCGGTTCCCATATGTATAATGATAATTGAAACAAATTGATTAGGCAAATAAAATTTTATTTCGGGACTTTTGCAGTCCCGCACCCTGCACAATATTTCTTTCT
>CALUUR010000080.1 GCA_944324015.1 Candidatus Gastranaerophilales bacterium | reverse complement strand
CTGATGCCAAAAATCTTATGGAAATGTACACAAAAACAAGAGCGGAAGGTTTCGGCCCTGAAGTAAAACGCCGTATAATGCTTGGAACTTATGCATTATCGTCAGGATATTACGATGCTTACTATAAAAAAGCACAGCAGATGAGGGCACTTGTTGCACGCGACTTTGAAGAAGCCTTCAAAAAAGTTGACATTTTAATTTCAACAACATGTCCGAATACCGCATTTGATCTCGGGGCAAAAGCTTCAGATCCTCTTGCGATGTATTTAACCGATATTGCAACAATTTCCGCTAACCTTGCAGGGATTCCTGGATTGAGTGTACCGGCAGGATTCGATAAAGACGGAATGCCAATAGGATTACAAATCTTAGCTCCGCAATTGCAGGAAAGCAGATTGTTTAATGCTGCTCACAAATTTGAAAGAGCAAACAATTATTATTTGCAGCTGGCAAAAATATAAACCGGATAATTTATGATAAATACCGAATATCTTGAAAAATGTATAGCCACACTGGAAAAATCTTATACCTGTATCAAATCGGTACAGGAATGTACAATTGACTATGAAATGTATAGAAATTCGCTTATCAAAAGTGTAAACTTTTTATAAAACCCGAGCATCTGAAAATGTTAAAAGATATTTTGATATCTTACTGTCCGGACGCTGAAATCTGGGCTTACGGGAGCAGGTTGAACGGTGATGCTCATTCAGGAAGTGACCTAGATTTAGTTGTTAAAGATTTTCATTCAAAAAATGCAAAACTTTATGAGCTAAAAAATTTGTTTTCAGAAAGTAATATCCCGTTCACTATTGATATTCAAGAATTTTATAAACTCCCGAAATCTTTTCAGGATGAAATTTTGAAAAATTATATTATCCTTAAAAAAATATTATTAAACCGCATTTTCATACATCAATATCTTTAAAAAACTCTTCCATAGGAATATTCAAAACTTTTGACATTTTAAATAAAGCAATTGCAGTCGGAGAAGTTAAGCCCTGCTCAACTTTGCTTACATGACTTACACTCATATCAATTTTTTCTGCAAATTTTTCCTGAGAAAGATATTTTCTTATTCTTTCAACTTTTATATTACGTCCTAATTTATGTTTAATATCGTCTTTCATTAAAAAAATTATATTATCTTGACAAATTATACATAAGTGAATATAATGATAATAGTAATCAATATATTGATATAAATAATAATATATTACATTATCTGACAGCATTAATAAAAAGGAGGAAAATTATGGCAATTGACGGGGTTTCAGGAAACAAAGAAACACAAAAAGCTCAAAAAACAGGCGGACAAAAGAAAACTTTAAGTAAAGAGTATCATGCAAAACAAGAAGCTCTGGCTGCTAGAATTAAACCGCAAGCAGAAAGTTTATCAGATTTGAAAAATGCTGGTAATATTAAACAGCAACAAATTGAACTTGCAAAACAATATGGAGATACAGAGCTTGCAAACACACTTCAAAAGGAACTTGAAAGAATTAATAACGATATCAAGAAAAACGAAACAAGTATTTTTGATAAGAATTAAAATAAAAAATGGACTTGATAAATATCAAGTCCATTTTTAAGGTGTTTAGATTATTTATATCTGTGTACTCAGCACTTATTCTTTAGTGTACTCTGCATCAATTACATCATCATCTTTTTTGTCTTCAGTTGTTGATGATGCATTTTCACTGGAAGCTGTTGACTGTTCTTCTTTTTGAACAGCTTCATAGGCTTTCTGCGAAATGCTAAACATTGTTTGCTGCAATTCATCTGACAGTTTTTTCAATTCATCAACAGGTTTATTTTCATCCAAAGCCTTTTGAAGTGCTGCTTTTTGTTCATCAAGTTTAGATTTGTCAGCAGCATCAATCTTGCCTTCAAAGTCCTTTTCAATTCTGTCAGCAGAACCGATTAAGCTTGCAGCATTGTTTTTAATTTCAGCTTCTTCTTTTTTCTTCTTATCTTCAGCAGCGTTAGCCTCAGCTTCTTTAACCATTTTGTCAATATCAGCTTCCGAAAGGTTAGAAGAATTTGTGATAGTAATTTTTTGTTCTTTGTTTGTAGCTTTATCTTTAGCTGAAACATTTACAATACCGTTAGCGTCGATATCAAATGTAACTTCGATTTGAGGCAGACCTCTCATTGCCGGCGGAATACCGTCAAGTCTGAACATACCTAAAGATTTGTTATCTTTAGCCATCGGTCTTTCACCCTGAAGGACGTGAATATCTACAGCCGTCTGATTGTTTTCGGCAGTTGAGAATACCTGTGATTTAGAAACAGGGATTGTGGTGTTTCTTGGGACAAGAGGAGTCATAACACCACCTAATGTTTCAATACCTAATGTTAACGGAGTTACATCAAGAAGAACGATATCTTTAACTTCACCTGCAAGAACACCAGCCTGAATAGCAGCACCAACAGCAACAACCTCATCAGGGTTTACGGACTGGTTGGGTTCTTTGCCGGTATATTCTTTAACTAACTGTTGAACAGCCGGAATACGTGTTGAACCGCCGACTAATACAACTTCATTGATATCATTTTTTGAAATACCCGCATCTTTCAAAGCATTTTCAACAGGAGTTTTACATCTGTTCAAAAGGTCGCGGCTCAAATCTTCAAACTTAGCTCTTGTTAAGTTCAAATCTAAGTGTTTCGGCCCGTTTGCGTCAGCTGTAATGAACGGGAGGTTGATATTTGTTTCCATAACTGATGACAATTCGCATTTAGCTTTTTCAGCAGCCTCTTTAACACGCTGCATAGCCTGTTTGTCACCGCGGAGATCAATACCTTCCTGTTTTTTGAATTCGTCGCAAATCCAATCCATAACTTTCTGGTCAAAATCGTCACCGCCTAAGTGAGTGTCGCCTGATGTTGAAAGAACTTCATGAACACCGTCGCCGATTTCAAGAATAGAAACATCAAAAGTACCGCCGCCTAAATCAAATACAAGAACTTTTTCCGATTTTTCTTTTTCAAGGCCGTACGCCAAAGCAGCAGCTGTCGGTTCGTTTACGATACGTAAAACATCCAAACCTGCGATTCTGCCGGCATCTTTAGTTGCCTGTCTTTGAGCATCGTTAAAGTAAGCAGGAACCGTAATAACTGCAGATGTAACTTTTTCTCCAAGATAGTTAGAAGCATCATCAGCAAGTTTTCTCAAAATCATTGCGGAAATTTCCTGAGGGGTGTAATCTTTTCCGTCAATGTTTACTTTGTAATCTTCACCCATATGTCTTTTTATAGAAGCGATTGTTTTATCAGGGTTCAGAATAGCCTGACGTTTAGCCAACTGACCTACAAGTTTTTCACCTGTTTTAGAAAAACCTACAATAGAAGGGGTTGTTCTTGACCCTTCGGCATTGGCAATAACTGTCGGCTTACCGCCTTCCATGACTGCTACAACAGAGTTTGTTGTACCTAAGTCAATACCAATTGTTTTAGCCATAATTAATTATCTCCTTTACTA
>CALUUR010000079.1 GCA_944324015.1 Candidatus Gastranaerophilales bacterium | reverse complement strand
TTTGGTAAAATTATTCTAAAATATAAAAAAGCGGCTTATGCAGCCCCGTAAGCTGTGTTGGGTGGAACGGCTACGTTTTTGTATAATAGAGCAGTTTGTATAAAGCAAAACAGATGCGAGGGACAAGTTTTAAGATTCTGAAACAAGTTCAGAATGACATACCCGAGTGCATTGACCAAACAAAGCGATATTTATATTTTGGTAAAATTATTCTAAAATATAAAAAAGCGGCTTATGCAGCCCCGTAAGCTGTGTTGGGTGGAACGGCTACGTTCCCTATTGGACCTGCATTTCCTTTTCAAACCCGAAAAGCGAGCTTACAGATTCATCATCATGAATTCGTGCAATTGCAGCTCCCAAAAGCGGTGCAACAGAAAGCTGTTTAATATTCGGCGGCATTTTGTCCATATCTAAAGGAATTGTGTTTGTTACAATACATTCTTTAATCGGAGCATTTGCAAGCCTTTCGATTGCAGGGCCTGAAAATACCGGATGAACGGCACAAACATATATGTCTTTTGCTCCTTCTTTTTTAAGGAGCTTTGATGCTTCGCATATAGTGCCTGCTGTATCTATCATGTCATCAAACATTACACAAATTTTATCTTTAACATCTCCGATAACATGTGATGCAATAGCTTCGTTATGTTTGTCACGGCGTTTATCAATAATTGCAAGAGGGCATCCGATTGCTTTTGCAAAGTGTCTTGTCCTTTGAACTCCGCCTGTATCCGGACTGACTGCAACCATATCATCCGGATTGATATTTAAATTTTTAATATAGTTAGTTAAAATTGATGTTGCAAAAATATGGTCGACAAGAATATTAAAGAAACCTTGAATTTGTCCTGTATGCAAATCCATTGCAAGAATTCTGTCAGCACCTGCTGTTGTCAATAAATCCGCAACGAGTTTGGCGGTAATTGCTTCACGGCCGGAAGTTTTTCTGTCCTGTCTTGCATATCCGTAGTAAGGAATTACCGCTGTTATTGTTTTTGCACTGGCTCTTTTGAAAGCGTCAATAATAATTAAAAGTTCCATCAAATTTTCGTTAACAGGATTGCATAAAGGCTGGATAATAAATACATCATCCCCTCTCACACTTTCTTTTACCTGCACATAAATTTCACCGTCTGCAAAATTCTTTACAATCATGGGTCCTATTGTAGTCCCCAAATAGTCGGCAATTTCCTGCGCAAGTTTAATGTTAGAACGTCCTGCAAACAATTTTATATCGTGTGTCGGGTTAATTGTTCGTTCTAACTGAGGGAAAGTCATTTCTGCAACCATCATAATTCCTTTCAAGTTTTTTAATTCTTTATTATTATATTATTTTAAGGTGTTAACCTCAATGATTTTTTAAGTAATATTACCAAAACATAAAAAAATTTTTTTTTGTTATTCTTTATCCCATAAAACTTCTAAAAGACATAAATCTTCATTTGTTTGTTCGTTTTTAATCGTATGCAAAGTTGTGTAATCATTAATAAATTCTATTTGTGAAAGTACTTTACCGCCGTATTTTATTTCTTTTTTGAACTGAATATCAAGAGTTTTGATTTTGTGAGAGCTTCTGAAGTCAAAACTTAAAGGTTCTAACGCCCAGATGATGTAGTTTCCGTTATTTGCATGGGAATTTACATCTATATCCTCATATCGAACGTCAAATAATTTTTCTATGTCGATTTTTTCCACAGGTTTGAGTTTTTTGAACACTAAATCGTTATCTCTTTTTTGATAAAGCGGCATATATTTATTGTTTAGCGCGGATTGAACGGGGACAAGCGCTTTTGTTGTCATGTCAACTACGGCCCAGACACTTGCAATTTTGCCGAGAAACTTTTGTCCCTCACAGATATAAAAATCACGATAAGCAAATAGTTTTTGGCAGCCGCGGGGTTCTGTTTGCAAAGTTAAATTGTAAGCTGATGCAGGATAGTCATTAAATTCCATTCGGTATTTGAGCAGAAACCATCCGAGATTTTTAGGTGTTATATATGAATAGCCAAAACCTAAATTTTCTGCGTTTGCGCTTGCCATATCCTGTAAAAAGTTCAAAAGGGATGAAGGTTTTAATGCAAGTTTATAATCCATTTCGGAATATTTAATCTTGATTTGTTCTTCAAAAATCATGAATACATTGTAGCATATTGAGATTATCTGTCAATCAGCGTAAAATCAGGAGGCAAATCATCTTCAACCATTTTCATTAATTTATGCGGTTTTATGTTAAGAGCTTCTGCCAGTTTATAAATGGTTGTAAACTGCGGGTCTTTAAGTGCTCTTTCAACAGTGCTGATAATTGATATTGAAATATCGTTTTCGCTTGCAAGCATAAATTGGCTCTGTCTGCCTCTGAGTTTTTGGGTTACTTTTGCAAGTGAATTTAAAATTTGTTGTTTTTTCTCTTCGATTTGCATTTTTATATTTTATATGTATAATTAAATTATCGCTTTCACGAACGGGATAATACGCGGAGTTAATATGACTGATGTAAAAAAAACAATTCTCCTTGACCTTGACGGAGTAATAAATACTTACAGCAGTGATTACAATCCTGATTATATACCGCCTTTACGTGACGGGGCAAGACAGTTTGTTGAAAAACTTTCAAAAAAATACAGTGTAAAATTATTTACAACTCGTAACAAAATACTTGCCTCTATGTGGCTGCTTGAAAATAACCTGAATGATTTTGTAACGGAGGTAACAAATACTAAAGAACTTTGCTGGCTGTTTGTGGATGACAGATGTATATGTTTCAACGGAAATTATAAGGAGCTTTTTGACGACATTGAAAACTTTGAACCGTGGTATAAAAAGTGATTTCACTTAATTGTTAAATTTTGGTTAAAAAAACACGATTTCTTGCAAATAAGGTAAATAATGTAAATGTAGTTAAAAGTAAGTTATTTGAAAGGAAGTGTTAAATATGAAATTTTTAGTTAGAAAAGCTCCTGAAAACTTTATAAGAACAGTGAATGATGAAATCAGTTCATTATTGAACAGACATTTTGACAGCTATTTTCCCGAAGCAGCTTATTGGGAGGAAATGGACAAATTTTCAATGCCTGTAGAAATTTCGGATAAAGGCCGCGACTATGAAGTTAAAGCAGAACTTCCGGGTGTAAAAAAAGAAGATTTAGATATTGATATTGATAAAAATTACATTGTAATTAATGCAAAAAAAGAAGAAGAAAAAACTGAAAACGAAAAATCCTATAAAAAATCCGAATTCAGATATGGTGAATTTTCAAGAACAGTTTACTTTCCTGAAGAAATTGATGTTGAAAAAACAGAAGCAAAATTGGAACATGGTGTATTGAAAGTTCATGCACCTAAAAAATATTCTGATAAAGATGCCAAAAAGAAATTAACAGTAAAATAATTCAAAAGCATTAAAACTATGTAAGGGCAGGTTTTACACCTGCCCTTTTTGTCTAAAAAGAATAAAATCAACAAAAGGCTTGATTTTAAAAAATGTTCATGTTACATTTAATTTTGCTGACAAAGTTGCGCGCCGCCGGTGCAGGTGATTAGAGCACTGTGCCGAGCAAAAGGTGACTAAATGTCACGTTTTGCGAGAGGCCTGATAAGGGTCACGCAAGGTAACAAGTCTTGATTTGAAAATTTCATATATTACAATTTGAATAACGGTTGCGGGCTGCTAGCTCAGGTGGTTAGAGCGCACCCCTGATAAGGGTGAGGTCGGTGGTTCGAGTCCACTGCGGCCCATATAAAAGAGAGGACTGATTTTTAGCCCTCTTTTTTATTGCCAATAATAGGTTTCTGGGTAATAGGTTTCTGGGACATTGAGACAGAGAAAATTTAATAAAAAATCAAATAGACAGCCGATTTGAGGCTGTTTTTTAGTATTGAGATGTATGGGTCTTTTCTTGCACTTAAGTACTCATTTCTTGCACTCTTTTGCA
>CALUUR010000078.1 GCA_944324015.1 Candidatus Gastranaerophilales bacterium | reverse complement strand
CAGTATCTTGAAACAAAGCTGAACCTTGCAGTAAAACTTCTGCCGGAAGCAGAAAATGCGGAAGAAGTCAGACTTATCAAACAGAATTAAGCAAACTCAGACCAACAGACCTTAATCAATTTATTTCATCTCTTGCAGCTCTGGAGGATAGCGAATATGTTCAAAAAGCTCCCGTAATAAAAAAGAATTTAATAACAAATGCCCTACAGGCTAACATTCAGACTAAATTTAAAGATTTTGAGGTTCCCAAATTTACTGCCCCGGCAACTGTAAAAGGTATGCTTGAAAGTCAGGATGCTTATAAAGTTATGGAGTTTGAAAAAGCATACGAACTTGAACGAGGTGTCAAATTCAATCCTGATGCAATAACGAATTATGCTGAAAAAGAAGCTGGGATGACACTTGTTCTTGCAGTAAGGAACAGAAATAATCAAATAAAAGAACTTTTGCACAATCCGACGGTAACAGTAGACGGGAATAACAAGTATGGAGAACCTTTTGGCGGTGCTGCGGAAATTTGTACGAACAATCTTGAAAGATGTGTTAATTCTGCATTATACAGACTTTACGGCAATGATGAGGATTTGATTAACAGATTTTTAGAAGATACAGGAACAACTTTTAAAGACGCATATTAGAATATGGAACTTTTGCAGTAAAAAGTTATACCCTTGTAAATATTTCCAACAAACTACAGGAAACATTAGACAGTAATTACAATAAACTTCTTGACGGAAAAACTCTTGAAGAATTCGAACTTGACTGCAAACAGTCATATAATCTCGCTTATGGAGCAGAACATGGCAGCAGGCTTGCACAGGCGTTTGTAGAAAGTCAGATGAAAGGTGTTCAATATATTAAAACAGGTGTGCAGGGTGTTGGAATGCTTTTATTAATCGCAGGTCAACTTATCCCTGTCGGAGGTCAGGCAACATCAGCTATGGTCCTAAGCGGACTTGGTACTGCAACGTTTGGCGGCAGTGCTGTTCAATTAACCGAAGATTTAAGCAAAGCCGGCGGAATTACTGACGAAGATAAGCAGGCTATAACAAAAGAACTTGTAGTTTCAACAGCTTTATTAACGGCAGGAGCTGGAATTGGCAAAATGTCATCTCTTGCGTACAGTGAACTTGTAATGGCGAATTGTCCGAGATTAATAGCACTTTCCGCCAAAATCGGTGCGGATGCAACAATGAGTCTGCTTGCAGACTGGGTTATTACAGGGCAGGTTGATTTAACCTCAGAAGGTATTTCTCAGCTTATTCCGATTGTTACGGGGATATTAAAGACTAAGGGGTCAATGTACACATATGTAAGCCGTAAATTACACGAAATAAGCGATCCTGAAAGTTTAAAATACTGGGATGCAAATCCTGAAAAACTTACCGAACTTGTTCAGATATTATCTAAAAATCATACCCCAATCGGGAAATTATCCCAATTATCTCCTGCACACTGGGATGTAATAATAAATAGTGTAAAACATCCTGCAACGGGTAAAATCCACGAATCAATGATGGTGTATAAAGATGATTCTCGTGAAATTAACTGGGCATTGACAGATTTAAAGAAAAATAATATTCAGCCGTCACCTAAAATTCAAAGTCATATTGACAACATAACTGCATATATAGACCAACAACGCATCAAAGAGCCTATTAAGGTTTATAGAGATGACAGCTTTGGTATTTTAGAGTTAGCAAAATTGCCTGACAACACAAGTTTGGCGGATGAATTAAAAAATATTTTGAATATACAAGATATAAAAATTAGAAATGCAAAACTTAAACAATTACGATTGTCAGATTTTATTATTACGCAGGAACGTTTTATGTCGACATCAATGTGTGAAGATGTACACTTTAATAAAAGTGACATCCGTTGGGAATTTGATTTGCCTGTCGGCACTAAAGGCACTTTTATTGAAAGTTACAATACAAAAACAACACATGGAAATCAGGTTGAATTCTTGCTGCAAAGAAATTCACAAATTATTATCCGTAACATAAGATATATAAATGGTGTTTGGCATATTAAGGCCGATATAAAAAATTAAAAAAATGTGTTATAATACATGCAAAGGAGTTTATATGACAATAAAGATCTTACGGAAATTATTTAATACAATATCTAACATAGGTCAGAGCAAACCTAAAATCAATCGTACTGCAACAAAATTAGAAACTAAGCCTGATGAATTTATATCCGAAGCAGAAAGAATTCGTCGAAACCACGACAGTGAGATGATGGGAATTGAGATTTCAGAAATAAAAAAAGTAAAATTCTTCGATGAAGATATTGAAAAAATGAAAAATATGTCGGAAGAAGAAGAACTCGAATATATATCAAAATTAAAAGATGAACATCGTTATACATACGAAGAATAAAATATAAGGATAAAATTAAGTGCGTATAAAAAAAGTAACGGGTTTAGGTGGTCAACCTGTTGTTTTAAACAGAAAAATACTAGGTTTTCATCTAACATATAGAGAATACATGCAAAGTATGCCCGATGGTTATCAAGGGAAAGAGGTTAAATGTCCTAAAACAAAACTCGGGAATTGGATTACTGCTGAAACTAAAAAGATAGTAAAAAAATTATTTCCAGATTATGTAGTAGAAACCAAAGCTCAATATAATGCCCGTATGAAAGCTAATCATGATAGCGAAATGATGGGAATTGAGATTTCGGAAATAAAAAAAGTAAAATTCTTTGATGAAGATATTGAAAAGATGAAGAATATGACCCTTGATGAACGGCTTGCTTATAAGTCAAAACTTAAAAGAGAGGGATGCTATACATATGAAGAATAAAAAGGGAGCATTTTGCTCCCTTTAACCAACTGACCAACTATATCAAGAGATCTTAATCATACATTCCCCGGTTTATAGTCTTAATTTCAAATAACATTTTTTCTATTGTTGGTAGAGCCCATATATCAGGCTTTAACAGTACAATTCTAAAAATAACCTGAGTTAAATTAGTTACATGAAATTTTTCCGGTAAACTTTTAAATATTGAATAAATATAATTAATATTAATAGGAGTATTTGGTAAATTTAATCCTTCCAGTATTTCTTCATCAGGTAATCCTGCAAATAGTGCTATTATAATTTTACATTCATCATCGGTTAAGTGTTCTATAGGTTTATTTTTATTTAGCTTACACCAGTAATATAAAAGGTGAAAATTTAAAACAATATTTCTGTTGCTTTCAAATTTTAAAATATCATTACAGACTTCTGACACAATATTAAACAATAATATATTATTTATTCTGTCATTTTCATCAACAGCCTGATTTGCTTCTTGCAGGTTAGATGTACATAAAAAGTCATCGTGATAAATTGCCGCACATATCGATGCTCCTTGAATCTGTTTATCAAACTTTTTATATTGAGGGTTGTTTTGCAGGTTTAATTTAAACCGTTCATAAAATTCATTAAATAATACCGGATCATCTTTAACTTTAATCATTTTGTTAAAATCAAATTGAATAAATTCAGGACAACTTCTGAAATATTCGTTTAAGGGAACTAAGCCTGCAAAATTTCTATTTAATTTTTTAAGTAGTAATTCTTCTAACTCCTGAGTTGAAAAATTGGTATCTTCATCTTCTAAATCTAACAGCCATTTCATAGTGTAAATTTTTTCTTGTTGGTTTTCAATATTTTTATTACCTATATTTAATACCGGATTGCCTACCATATTAACCACCTTTCCAATTTATTAATTTCAGAATTTAAATTATTATATTTGCATATAATTCAAACTCTCTGTTATAATTTTTAATAATAGAGAATACCATACATATTTACTGAAACAAGATATTATAGTTCCATCAGAACCGCCAAGTTATTATAGGAATTATGATAAATTGTTTAATACTCAACGGTGGAAAAATTTTCAGAAATGGCCGGATTATATAAACAAAGCTGCTCAATTTGAAAGAATGGAAAGTATTATTAAACAGGAAAGAATAAAAAGTTATGCATTGGAAAAAGCACGACTTGAACAAGCAGCAAAGAAAGAACTATCTGCAGCTTGCATTAAATATCAAATAAATGAGGAATTTTTATCTGCATTTAATAGCGATAATAAAAAAGTAAAAATTCCGGATGCTCTG
>CALUUR010000077.1 GCA_944324015.1 Candidatus Gastranaerophilales bacterium | reverse complement strand
CCCGAATCATGCGGGTATTATGAGTGGCGTCTGCAGGTTGAACCTGTTGCTTTAATGCTTCATTCAATGATGGAAATTATTGATTACTATAAACAGAAAATACCCGCTCCTGATGGCCGGATGTCAAGAGGGCAGGAAGGCAGGCAATAATCCTATGATAGTACTCTCCGGTTTAGATTTACACGAAATAGAAAAAATAACAGATGAATTGAAAGCTTCAAAATTCAGGGCGCGTCAAATTCATAACTGGATTTATTTAAAATCCGTTAAAAGTATTGATGAGATGACTGATTTGTCTGTTAAATTCAGAGAGCAGCTTAAAGATGTTGCAGCAGTTACCGATACAAAAATCAAAGTTAAGCAGGAAAGTGCTGACGGAACTTTGAAATACCTTCTTGAATATCCAGACGGAGAGTGTGTTGAAACTGTTTTAATGCGCTTTGATAACCGTGCAAATTTGACGGCATGCGTCAGTTCTCAAGTCGGGTGTGCCGTGAATTGTTCTTTCTGCGCTACAGGCAAACGCGGATTTATTCGAAACCTTACGTATAAAGAGATTATAGAGCAGGTTTTGACAATTCAAAGAGATACAGGCTTAAAAGTGACTAATGTTGTTTTTATGGGGCAGGGCGAGCCGCTTTTAAATCTGGATAACGTTTTGAAAGCAATGGAAATTTTTAATGAAAACTTCCAAATCGGCGCAAGACGGCTGACGGTTTCGACATCGGGTATAATCCCGGGTATTGAAAGACTCGCAGAGCTTGATATGCAGTCAACTTTAGCTATATCTCTGCATGCACCAAATCACGAAGTAAGAAGAAAATTAATGAAAATCGAAGATAAATATTCTATGCCGGAGTTAAAAAAAGCCCTGAAAACTTACATTGAGAAGACAGGCAGAAGAATAACTATTGAATATCTTCTTATAAAGGATTTAAATGATACATTGGGAAGTGTAAAAGAGCTTGTTTCTTATCTTCATGACTTAAAATGCAACGTGAATTTGATTCCTTATAATCCGACAGAGAAAAATGATTATCAAAAACCTTCAAATAATTCAATAATGAGATTTAAATCTCTGTTAGAGCAGTCAGGTAAAAAGGTTACGGTAAGACTGGAGCGCGGAGCAGATATTGATGCAGCCTGCGGACAGTTGAGCGGAAAGGTTAAAAACTGATGAAAGCATTAATTCAGCGTGTAAAAAAAGCTTCGGTTACAATAGATAATCAGCTTTATTCTTCTATCAACAAAGGCATACTGGTGTTTCTCGGGGTAGAAAAATCAGATGAAAAAGAAAATGCCGAAAAGCTTGTTCAAAAAATTTCTGTTTTGAGAATTTTTGAAGATGAAAATGAAAAAATGAATTTATCTGTCAAAGATGTAAAGGGTGAAATTCTTGTCGTTTCGCAATTTACCCTTTGCGGTGACTGTAAAAAAGGTACACGTCCGTCTTTTGACAATGCTGCAGCGCCGGAAAAAGCTGTTGACTTATACGAATATTTTATTAAATGTATGGAAGAAGCAAATATCCCCGTTAAGACCGGTAAATTCCGTGCAATGATGGATATAGAGCTTATAAATGACGGCCCTGTAACATTTTTTCTTGAAAAATAGCCATGGTACTTGCAAATATTTTACAGGCATGTTATAATAAGTACATTGATATAGAGTTAGAAATCGATTTTTTATACTGAGGAGAAATTCTTATCTTTTATTAACCCGGAATTACGTTATTATTTTTTTTAATTAAGAGGCTTTTATTATGTATGTAAACAAGTGTATCAAATGTGGTCGTGAGTTTGAAACAAAAAACCCCAAAAGAGTTATTTGTCCAGATTGCTTGTATCCCGACAAAAGTATGATGATTAATCCTTCATCACCTTCATCAGATGAACAAAAATCAGAAACACAGCCGGTTCAGGAACCTTTAAACGGTTACAGCGCAGGCGGGACGGAAGAACCTCCAAGATATTACAGTGCCGGCGGCAGCCCTGAACCTCAAAGGTATCAAAGGCCTCAAAGAAATTATCAAAATAATAATTACGGAAACCGTTCATATAATCAGGGCGGTTACAACAGAAATAATAATAACAGAAACCGCGATAACAGAGGCGGTTATAACAGACCTCAAGGGGGAGGATACCGTTCTCAGCAAGGCGGATTTAACCGAAATAATAATTTCCAGAACAGACGTCCCGGAGGCAGACCAAACTTCCAGAATAAACGTCCTAAAAATAAAGCACCTAAACAGTTGCTTGTAAGTAAGGAGCAGTTGGAACAGATAGAAAAGCTTTATAAGGCAATGCTTCCTTTACCAAATCCTGACTGCCATGAAGTAATAGGCGAAAAAATAGGTCTTGAACCGAGAAAAGTATTCTTCGGAATTAATCTTGTAAGACAAAAAATGATGCTCCCGAAATTGCCTTTCCCGAAAAGAAAACTGGCTATTTCTCCGGATCAGTTATTTGCAATTAAAAATCTTTATGAACCGTTACTCCCATTGCCTCCTATTGGTTGCCACAAGATTATTGCAGCCCAGTTAAAAATGGATGAGTGGAGAGTTCACGTAGGTATTGGTCTTATTCGCTCTCAAATGGGCTTAAACCGTTGGAATCAAGATAGACCTGATTTGCCCGAAGAATTTAAAAAGAAAAATGAAGAAACAAAAGCTGAACCTGAAGTAAAAGAAGTTTCTAAGGATGAACCGGTTGAAACGGAAAAGCCGGCAGAAGAAGTAAAACCCAAAAGAGGCAGAAAACCTAAAAAGGTTGAAGAAGCTCCGGAAGCTTAAATTATGACAAAATATATTTCTGTCGGTAAAATTTTAAACTTTCATGGAATTAAAGGCGAAGCAAAAGTTGGTTTTACTAAAAATCAGGAAGACTTTTTCTGTTCGCTAAGCGAAGTTTTTGTTAAAGTTGATCATAACTACAGACCGCTTGTGATAGAAAGTGTTCGTCTGCATAAAAATTATGCTCTTGTGAAGTTTGAAGGAATAAATTCCATTAATGAGTTGATGGAATATAAGGGCGCGTTTCTTTATGTCGAAGAAGAAACAATAAGAGAAAATCTTGAAGAAGATGAATTTCTGATAGATGAACTTGTAAGTCTTGAAGTCTTTGATGAAAACAATAAAAAACTTGGGTTTGTTGTCGGAGTTTCAAATAACGGAGCCAGTGATTTACTTTCTGTTAAAACAAATTCAAAAAAGATTGTTCTTATACCGTTTGTGAAAGCTATCGTTACAGATGTAAGCATCAAAGATAAAAAAATCGTAATTAACAATATTGAGGGATTAGTAGAATGATTTTTGACGTTCTTTCACTTTTCCCTGAAATGATTGAAAATTATTGCAGTTTTAGTATTTTAAAACGCGCTGTTCAGGCAGGAATAATAAAAGTTAATGCAATTAACCCCAGAGATTTTACGCTCGATAAACACAAGAAAGTTGACGATACCCCTTATGGCGGCGGAGCGGGAATGGTTTTAATGCCGCAACCCTATGTTGATGCTTATGAAAGTATAAAACAATGCGAAAGTTGTGCAACTATAATGCTTTCTCCGCAGGGCGAACCGTTAAATGATAATATCGTGAATGAACTTTCAGGGTATAACCAAATTATTCTTCTTTGCGGACATTACGAAGGTTTTGATGAGAGAATAAGAGAAATTATAAAACCCAGAGAAATTTCACTCGGGGATTTTGTGTTGACAGGCGGTGAGCTGCCGGCCTTGTGTCTTATTGATGCGGTAAGCAGAAAGCTTGAAGGTACGTTAGGAAAAATAGAATCGGCGGATGAGGATAGTTTTTCAAACGGGCTTTTAGAATATCCGCATTACACAAGACCGCGAGAATACAGAGGTTTGAAAGTCCCTGATGTATTGTTAAACGGCAATCATAAGGATATTGATGCCTTTCGTCTTGATAAAAGTATAGAGCGGACCAAAGAAAAGCGACCTGATTTGTATAAAGTCTGGCTTGAAAATCATTAAATAATCTGATATAATAATGTTGGATATAAATAAACCAAGGAGCGAAGTATGATGGGAAAGAGCTTTAAAATGCTTATAAATAGAGGGTTTGACCCAATCGGGGGGGGGGGGCACTCAGAGCTTAGTATCAGAATTTCTGACTTGCAAACGAAATGAAAAATGTTATAATAGTGATATGATACATCTCTATAAAGAAAAATTATCGGCTTTTACCTTGGCAGAAGTCTTAATCACATTAGGCATAATCG
>CALUUR010000076.1 GCA_944324015.1 Candidatus Gastranaerophilales bacterium | reverse complement strand
ACTGAGATATCTTCTCTGACAACGGAATATGATACTGTAAAGAATACAATATCCAAAAATATTGAAAAATCATTTAAGCGTTATGATGCGTAATAAGAAAATCAAAAAATATTATCCTGCTACTTGCCATATATATACTTTTTCTATTATAATTTAAATATAATAGAAATAAAAAGGCGGTTATGTATGAAAAAAATTTTTTTAGTGTTATTGACTTTTATTATGTCTGCAATCTCAGCCCATGCTGCTAACTGGCAACCTATTGATACAAATATCCCTAATTTTACTCTGTATATGGATAAGGATTCTGTTAAATGGCTTAACGGTAATGACTGTGTATACGCAATAAAATACCGCTCAGGTAATGAACCTTTGAAAATTGCGTATATAAAGTCCAGCTTATTTGATAATTATATTGGAATAATTCAGGCCGGAACATATGAGGAAGAAAACTATCGTCCGACAGCTGTTTTGTCTGATCCTCATGTATTTATGAAACCTTTGAAAGAAGAGTCTTTCCTTGTATATGCCCACAGATATGCTATGGGAATGTCGCGTCAGACAGAAACATTGGCTTTTGGTGATGGGGCGGAAGAGAAAGAAGTTAATATAAAATCTATATCTTATAAAGCAAAAACACCTGTATTGCAGTCTGAAACAGTTCCTGAAAATTTGAAGGATTATGTTGAACAGGTTTCCGCAGAATTGAACAAAAATTGGAACCCTCCGAAATCTGCACGTAATACTCAAGCGATTGTAATTATTAATATGGGTGCAGATGGCAGTTTGAATAACTATAAATTTGCAAAATCTTCCGGAGATGACTTAAATGACCGTTCTGTAATCAGTGCAATTGAGCAGACCGTTCCTTTCCCAAAATTCCCTGTGAACGGTAAAAACCAGAAAAGTTTTAATTTCCAATTTGTATTTGATTACGGGAAAATATTCAAATCAGTCAGATAAAAAAGAGAACCTGAAAAGGTTCTCTTTTTTTATCTGAATTTCTTGTAAAAAATTATACAGCTTTTTGAACTTTTCCGGCTCTTAAACAAGAAGTACAAACTTTAATTCTTTTAACTGTTCCGTTAAGATTAACTTTAACAGATTGTAAGTTTGGTTCCTGTGTATGAACTATTTGTTTATGCGAGAAAGTTAATTTCGCTGCTTTAATAGGTGCTTTTCCGCATATTTCACATTTTTTTGCCATAATTTCATTTCCTTTTCTGGTTAGTGTAATATAATAATATATGAAAAATTTGAAAAATCAAGCTGCATGTTAAAATAGTTTAAGTCCTGATATATGTTTTTGTAACAATTTTACAAATACTTGAATTAAAATTTTTATTATGATATATTTCATCTATGAACAATTTATAGTTTTTAATTAGGGTATGGAAAAATGAAGAGTTCAACTATCAGAAGATCAAATTTATCAAAGGAAAAAATGGCTGTTTTAGAGGCTTTATCTAATTATAAGTCTGCTTATTATGACAATTCTCCTAATGTCTATGTCAGACCTAATAAAGAAAAGGAATTGGATTTGTTATGGCAGAATTTTAAAATTAATCAAAAAAATGACAAGTCCCCTAATGTTTATTTGGCTGCAGGCTTTATTACCGGTGCGGTTGTTATGCTTTTGCTGGTTGTTCTTATAAGTTTTTCTGCTAACGGCATTAATTCTTTAAGTGAAAAACTTTCGTCTTCTCCTGTACGTATTAAAAAAGAAAAATTAAGTTTAAACTTTATACCTTCGTCTCAGGAAAAAACAGAAAGTTCAGAGTATATCGCGAATGAACAATATACTGTTCAAAGCGGCGATACAATGGAGGGTATACTGGTTAGATTTTACGGCTCTTATTCTAAAGAAAAAGAAGCACTTGTTTTAAAAACAAATAATTTAACTAATCCTAATAAATTATCTATAGGACAAAAACTCATAATTCCTATGGAAGAACCGGCTCAATAAGATTAGATTTTTTAATATTGAAGAATAAATTACGGGTAATGTAAAAAGTGAAAAATTTATTATTAAAATATGCCACTTTATTAATTGTCATACTTATATGTATATTTACATTCCCGATGCGTCATGAAAGTGCAGATAACGATGTTATCTTCTGGACACTTCAGATGAGTGATTTTGCTCCTTATATGAATAAGGTTATAAAAGAGTTTGAGGCTGAAAATCCTGATATTAAAATAAAATGGATAGATGTTCCATTTTCTGAAGGTGAAAAAAGGACTCTTGCCTCGGTTTTAAGCGATAACCCGCCTGATTTAATAAATTTAAACCCTGATTTTGCGGCACTTTTAGCTCAAAGAGGCGCTCTTTATGAAATTGATGATAAATATACAACCCAATTTCATAAACCTGTTATTGATTCTTTAAAATTAGACGGTAAACTTTATTCTCTTCCATGGTATGCAACTTCTGCAGTAACTATTTATAATAAAAAACTGCTTGAAAAATCGGGAGCAAAAATGCCTTCTACATACGAAGAACTTGCCAAAATAGCTCCATTAGTTAAGGAAAAAACTGATGCTTATGTTTTACTCCCGAATATTACCGAAAACGATACGATGCTGCGAATTTTAAATAAGTACGGTGTTAATTCCGCAAAAGATATAAATTCCGAACAGTCTCAGCAGGTTTTTAACATGTTCAAAGATTTGTATGAAAAAAATCTTATTCCTAAAGAGTCAATTACTCAAACTCACAGGGAAGCTCTGGAAAAATACATGGCCGAAAATATTGTATTTTTTCAGGCAGGGGCGAATTTTTTAACTATGATAAAAGAAAATGCGCCGTCAACCTATGCAAATACTGATGTCGCACCTCAGATTACCGGAAAACTGGGGCAGAATGATTTTTCTCTGATGAATTTTGTTATCCCTGTGCGAGCTAAACATAAGGATGAGGCTGTAAAATTTGCTCTCTACCTTACAAACAGAGAAAATCAGATTGAACTTGCGAAACTTACAAATGTTCTTGCAGTTAACGAAGAAACTCTGAAAGATGATTTCTATAAATATTATGAGTCCGATGATTTAATGGCAAAGGCAAGGGTTATAAGCGCCAAACAGCTTTATAAAATTGAACCGCCTATGAAGCCTGTAAAAAATCAAAAAGAAATTAATACCATTATAAATACTGCAGTGCAGCAAATTCTTATAAACAAAAACACCACCAAAAATATTCTTGATGATGTTTCTGTAAAGTATGAAAAATTGCTTAATGATTAGCAGTAAAACCCGAACGGACTGAAAAAGCTTCTCATTCCAAGTCCGCAGCCAAATGGGCTGAAACCGGGGTTAAAACCGAAGAAACCGCCGCCAAACGGCCCGCATCCGTAAATCGTAGATGTCATAAACGGATTGCACCCGAAAATTCCAAATGGGGATGAAACCATTGCAGCACCGATTGTTCCGACTGTACCATTGTAATTTGATACAGGATTGCCGTATCCTGCAATATTATTTACGGCATATCCTAAATAACTGCCTGTATGCTGCTGTATTTCTCTTGACACTTCATTCCTTAACGCGCCGTTCATGACGTTAAAGCCAAAGCCCATTAAAGCGTCACCGGCAGGAACACCGTTTTTGCGTGCATCAACCATGCCCAGTGTACTGCCCATAAGTGCGTTAAAATTACTAAGTGCGTAAATTGCATTGTCTAAACTCATAATTTTCTCTCTAAATATATACTATATATATAAAAAGTATTTTACACTTTAAAAATTGCTAAAAAAAAATAATTTATTAAGTTATGTAAAGAGGTTTCCCTAAAACATTAAAGTTTCTGTAAAAAAAGCCGATAACAATAATAAGGAAACAATAAAAAAGGGATTTGATGATATGGCAATGAGTGTTTACAATGCACAATACAAATTAGGGATTGATACAAGTGTATTAAAACAGGTTTCTCAGGAAATTTTGAAACGTGCTGCCGAAAAAAACAGCCAGTATAATACTAATACATCTTCTGTCAATAATATTTTCAAATCAGCAGATATAGGTTTGGATTTGTATAAAGGCAATGTGGATACTAATGTTGCGAGACAGGTTGCAATGAATAATTCCGGTTTTCAGATTCAATTAAACCAGAATGTAATGCAATCAATTCAATATTTAAATGCAAAAGCAGCCCAGAATGTTCAGAAAAATGTTGAAGGAAAAATTACCGTAGCGTTAAATGAAGGGGTTGGTAATACTCAAAAAACTGAAACAGCACCGAAATTTAACAGTATTATAAGCATGTCAACCGGTAAAGATAAAAACGGTTCTGCTCCTTCATACAAAGGTGAATTCTTATTTATTAAAAAAGATAAGGAAAAAGAAGAAACAGCTGCCTTATAATTCATAAAATATTAAAGATATTGAAAAATTGTGAACGGTTTGTTATACTGAAATAAGTAACAAACCGTTTTTTTCATTGGAAGGAGTAGATGATGAAAGTATTAAGAAATATTAAGAACTTCGGGGGGGGGGCACTCTAGGCTTAGTTAGAGGGCAGGAAGCCCGGAAGGCAAGATG
>CALUUR010000075.1 GCA_944324015.1 Candidatus Gastranaerophilales bacterium | reverse complement strand
TTGTAGTATTTTTTACATATCTTACCAGCCATCCTTCTTCCGGTTCGCCATATTTTTTAAGTTGTTCAATATATTGTTCTTCTTCTGTAATTAAATTATCAATTTGCTCTTTAGTTTTTAAAGATTTCAGATAAGGATCATTTCCCGTGTAGTTTCCCTCAGCATCAAAATCAGTAATCTCTTTTCCTAATTCTCTGAGTTGAACAGAGCCTACAAAATAATTATAGTCGGGTTCTTCTCCAGTTCTGGTGTATATAGTAGGTGCAGCAGCAACCATAGCAAAATCATTAGTGTATGATTGAACATAGCTGATAAGATATGTTCCAGCCGGTTGAGCAATAAGTGAAGTAATTTTGTTAGATAATGCACCATCTTCAAATGAATATACAGTTTTAGTAAAATCATCAACCGACGGCGGCACCGGAACAGTCATACCTAGTAACTGGTTATAGTAGTTTGCAGATTGGTTAGACAGAGTCGTTCTTTGCTGGTTAATCTGCTGTCCTTCATATTCGGTATTAGTTTTTCTAGCAGTCAGACCCAAGAATCTGGCCTGCGAAGCCGCCATACCCATGACTTGTTTCCTTTCGTTTTTGTTTCCTTGTCATGTATATCGGCTGTTTTTATTTAATTCTTTAATTTTTTTATTACTTTTGTTAAATTTTTGTAATATTTGCATAAAAAAACAGGGCCTCCAAATTAATGAAAACCCTGCTATGTGTTGCATATCAAACTATTTGATGTTGGCGAAAGTCCAAGCATCAAATGTCGGAGTTTCTGAGATATTCATTTCTTTTTTTTGTTCTCCGGAGCTTGAATCATTATGGGCAATTGGTTTATACAATCTGTTATAGTATTCTATTACCATACGATCAGAATTGAAGTAAGCTTCGGAAGTTCTGATTGCCTGTCTCATCAGGCGTGCCCATTCTTGTTTATTTTCGTAGTATGTAGGAATAATTTCATTTTCAATAATATTCATGATACATTCATGATCTTTCCAATGACGTTCTTCCCAAGGCATTTCATCATCAAGTCCCGGATATTCAACAGTATAACCGTTAATTCCGTTAAATGTACCTTCAACAGTCCATCCGTCATAAATTGATAAGTGAACTGTACCGTTAGCATTCGCAGACATACCCGATGTTCCAGATGCTTCAAATGGTCTTAAAGGAGTGTTTAACCAGATATCTGAACCGCGTTTTAGCTTTCCAGACAATTCAAGTTCATAACCAGGCAATACTACGACATTTTTCATGCTGTGAGAACGGTTAAGAAGTTTGTTAAACATTTCTTTACCCATAACATCATCCGGATGGAATTTACCGGCAAAGATAATTTGAATTTTGTTTTCATCAAGAAGTTTTGTGATTCTGTCTTTATCCATAAGGATTAACCATGCACGTTTATAATCCGCAAATCTTCTTGCCCAGGTAATTGTTAATACATCCGGATCAAACCTTTTCCCTGCAACATTTGCAACATATTCAAACAATTCTGCCTTCATTTCGCGTTTAACTGCTAAAAGTTTGTCAGGATTATTTGCTGCTTCTTTAACTCTGTCATCTTGCCAGTAATGGAGATTTACAGCGTTAGTAATTGCTCTAATCGGGCATCTCCCTTCAACCCATTCCCACATTTTGTTAGCAACAAGACCGTGAAGCTGTGATACTGCGTTTGCAATTCTTGACATTCTTAATGCTGCAACTGTCAATGAGAAGTTTTCACCGCCCAATTGTACAGCTGTTTCTCTTGAGCAGCCTGCAAAGAAACCGCCTTCAAGAAGTGTATCAACCCAGTGTACTTCATTACCTGCGGCAACAGGTGTGTGAGTTGTGAATACAGTTTTCTTTTTAACTTCTTCAAGGTTTCCGTTGTATTGTCTTAACAATTCAAATGCAGCCGGAAGTGCGTGACCTTCATTCATGTGAACAACATCAAAATTGTAACCGATTTTTTGAAGAATTCTAATACCGGCAACACCCAGAACAGTTTCTTGAGCAATTCTGATTTTTTCATTTCCGTCATAAAGTTTGTAAGAAATGCTCTTTGCCCAGTCGCTATTTCCTTCAATATCTGTAGTTAAAAGATATACAGGGCAAGCGCCGAATAATTCCGGCTCAACTAAAAATGCTTTTACTTTAACTTTTTCTCCAAAAATATCAACTTCTGTAGAAACATTGATGTCTTTAAGAAATTCATAATATTTTCGGATGTAAGCTACTTCAACCTGACCATCCTGTGCAATACGCTGATCATAATAACCATAAGACCATAACATAGTAACACCGACCATAGGCATCTGTAAATAACCGGCAGACAACATATGTGAACCTGCCAAAAATCCTAAACCGCCCGAATATGTTTTTAAGGACTGATCCAGTGCGATTTCCATTGAGAAATATGCTACATTTGGTAATGACATATTAACCTTCCTCTTCTTATACTATGTAAACTATCGTCCCATATTTTTAGGGGTACTACAACAGAATAACACAAAAATTTTACATTTAAACAGGTTTTGTAATTTTTTCTCGACTAGTCCTTAAGAATTAGTCATATTAGGTTATTCCAAGCTTTATAAAAGTTTACAAAACAAAAAAATCTGAAAATTATTCTCAATATTCATCAAAATTTTTATATTATCTGATTTTATCAAGAAATTTTTTTAGGGCTATTTTTACGTGAGAATAATTAAGACCGCCCTGCATGTATGCAACGTAAGGTGCACGCATAGGTCCATCAGCAGAAAGTTCTATTGTTGAACCCTCAATAAAAGTCCCGCCTGCCATAATTACTTTATCTTCATAGCCCGGAATATATTCGGGAATAGGTGTTACATAGCCGTTTACAGGTGAGAAAGATTGTATTGTTCTGCAAAATTCTTCCAAATGCTCAGGGTTCCCGAAAATTATATTTTGAATAATGTCAGTGCGTTTTTCGTCATATTTAGGAGCAGTATTATATCCTAAATCTTCAAATATTTTAGAAGCCAGAACAACCCCTTTTACCGCATCGGATACAACAGACGGCGCCATAAAAAGCCCCTGAAATATTAATCTGTGCTGATTGAACATTGCCCCGCCCTCACAACCTATCCCGGGTGCGGTTAGCCTGTTTGCGCTTTTTTCAACATATTTTGCTTTCCCTGCAATGTAGCCGCCTGCTTCTACAATTCCACCGCCAGGATTTTTTATTAACGAACCTGCTATTAAATCGGCTCCTGCTTCTAAAGGCTCTCTGTCTTCAACAAATTCTCCGTAACAGTTATCAACAAAGCAAATACAGTTTGGATTTTTTGATTTGACAATTTCGCAAATTTTTTCAATAGCGTCAATTGTTAACGACTTTCTTGTGGAATAACCTTTTGAACGCTGTATTAAAACCATTGTAACTGTTTCATCAATCGTTTTTTCAAGTGTTTCAAAATCTATTTCATCATTTTTCAGCGGGATTTCGTCATATAATATCCCGTGAGCTATTAATGCATCCTCTTTTGTTTCATCATCTCCGGCGGTTCCTATAACTTCCTGCATCGTATCATAAGGTGCTCCTGCAATGGAAATTAATTTATTGCCGGGACGTAAATTCCCGAACAGACAGCAGGCAAGGGTGTGTGTGCCGGAAGCAAAATGTATTCTTGCAATGGCTTTTTCAGCCTTAAATATGTCTGCAAATACTCTGTCAAGAACTTCTCTGCCTATATCATCGTGCCCGTAACCCGACACTGTGTAAAAATGTTCGGGAGCTACCCTGTTTTCTATAAAAGCATTTAAAACTTTTTCCTGATTGTAATCTCTTACCTCATCTATTATTTCAAATTCTTTTTGAAGGCTTTTTTCTGCCTGCTTTATAAGATCTTTGCTATTCATAATTTCTCCGCCAAATTCTGATTACTTTTATAATATTGCAAGAAAAAATAATCGTCAAATGGATTGAGTGAAGAGTGAGGAGTGAATAGTGAAACGGAGTAATAATATTTGATATGAAGGGTTTGCTAACAATAATATTATTTTTAATTTTTGCAATTCCTGTTATTGCAAGCGGATATAATGTGCACATGCCTGATGATTTACCTGAAATTGAGGGTAAAGAAAAGGTATTATTTATTCTCGACTTTTCAAACAGTATGTCTGAATACTTAGAGGGGCGCCGAAAAGTTGATTTGATGATTGACACAATGAAATCTATTTTGCCTAATCTGCCTAAGGATATGTCTGTCGGGTTACGTGTTTACGGACACAGAATGGGATTTACCCCGTTTGAAGCCTGTCGTGCATCAACACTAATTAATCCTGTTTCGCCCGCGAACGGGATTAATATAAGAAATTCTCTTCTGGATATAAAGCCGCGCGGGATGACGCCGATAACTTATTCTTTAAAACAGGCGGTAAAAAAGGACTTTCTTGGCTATAACGGGAAAAAACATATAATTTTGCTGACCGACGGCGGAGAAAACTGTGATGAAAGTCCTTGCAGTTATGTTTTAGACCTTATAAAAGAGAGAAAAGATGTAACAATAGATGTAATTGCCTTTAATATAAATGACGAGGATGATCTTTCACAGCTTGAATGCAC
>CALUUR010000074.1 GCA_944324015.1 Candidatus Gastranaerophilales bacterium | reverse complement strand
CCTTGTGGGGTTCTGCGTCCCTTTGCAATCGACAAATATTATAAAAGACTCCTTGCGGAGTCTTTATATGGTGTCGATAAGCTCCCGAATATGGAACCCTCGAGTAATAATGTATCACAAACAGGTCATTTGAATAAACTCTGTTCTGAGCTTATTTCTCTGATTAAACAATCTACACAAGAATATTATAATATGTCAATTCTTCTTGATTTGCTTAGATAAAATTTAGTTTAATTCCATCATGGGGTGGAAGTTTTGCATACACTAGGATTGTTATAATATTCATACCATGCACTTGTAGTATTATTTTTCATATCCGATACAAGTTTGTTAATGTGAGTCTGATTAAAGTTACATCTTATTGTGTTTTTTGCATCGACAGGACCAACTACTTCGACATAAGAACATAACCCATTTTTTATGCCTACAATTTGTTTCTTTGTTGTTACTTGCATCCCCATCATATTAACAGGGCCAATTGTTAATGTATAAGGTTTGCAAGCTTGAAAAGCATCTATAAAAGCAGATGGATAAGCATTATTTTGTGCAAAAACAATGTTTCCTGCAATAACTAAACAAAATATACCTAAAACACTAAAAATAAATTTTTTCATATCAATCACCCTGTTTTCAAATTATTGTTGCATATTTATAAATAACGAGGATATCTTCTTTTTTGTTTTTATGGTGTCGATAAGCTCCCAAATAAGGAACCCTTCGATAAGGCTATTGTATCAAAAATTAGCTTATATTCAAGTCTTATCTATGTAATGAAACAGTCAACTCAAGAATATTACAATATAAGAAGTATTTTAGGGTTGAAATGTTAAGATTTTTTTATCTGTATATTAAAAATCAGGCAATTTTTTAATAGAAAAATACTTTATTTAAATATAGGTTAGTTATATAGGTAGGAAAAATGTTACAAGACTCAAACAGATATTATAATGTAAATCAAACCTTGCCGTATCCTTATAATTATGGATATTACAATAATAGTAATTTTGCACAAGTAAATAATTACAGGAAAGCAGGCTACACCCCAAATATCACATTTGGACAAAATCCTATTCAACCAGCTACGACTCAGAATAAAAAGTCGTTGTCAGGTTCAGATGTAGCTAAAGGTATTGGTATATTAACAGGAATTGCAATAGCCTGTGATTTTCTTTTCTGTAAAGGTAAACACGTTAAACAATTAGCTAATGGTATTGATGACTTATTTAAAGCTAATAAAGGTACCTCTGTAAAAACACCGTCTAAACCTACGACAACTACAACAGTAACAAAACCAAATGTTGCAGAACCAGTTAAACCTACTACAACTCAACCAGTGAAAAATCCAGTTGTAGAAACTCCATCCACTAAAGTTACTGAAACTATTAAGCCAACAGTAAGTGAAGCTGTAGTTACAAAACCACAAGTTACAGAAATTGCTAATCCGACAGTGACTCAGCCTGCGAAAACTCCTGTGGTTGAAACTATAAATCCTAAAGTTACTGAACCTGTTAGAACAACAGCTAGTGAAATAACAAACGTAGAGAAATTAAATCCAAACATTTCTTATCAAGAAGCACATGGTGCAAAAGTTTTTGCAGATGAAAAAAATATGATTATACGTCAACGAGAATATATCAAAGCGAATGGCGGTACTTTGCCAACGAATGCGCTCGCAGAAAAACTTGAAGCAGATATGAGAGCAGTGGATGACTTGTTCCAAAAAGCAACATCATTGGATAAGGAGTATGTTGTATATCGTGGATTAGATATACCGGTTTATACTCCTAGACCCCATGATGCTGCCTATGTAAATCTTATAAATAACTGTAAAGTAGGAGATATAATAAAACCTGATGCTGGTTACACATTTGTTGCTTTGCAAAAAGCGAATGTGATGGGGAATTATGCAGGCATTGGGCTTTTGGAAATTCGCTTACCAAAAGGTTCTAAACTAATATACCATGATGGTTGGGAAGCGTTGATGCCACGAAATGCACAATATAAAGTTTTAGAGAAAACGGTTGACAATAACGGTCGTATAAATTTTGTTCTTGAATATATAGTTTAGTTGGTGAATTAAAAAAAGAGAAGCTAAAACTTCTCTTTTTATGGTGTCGACGGCGGGACTGTCTTGGTCACTCGCGTTTAACGGCAATTCCGTGTTTTGTTTTTGTGATTTCATCACATAAAACAAAAGCACTCCAGCCTCAGCTCGCTCCCGCTTGAACCTTGACAAGACTTCGCCTTGTGGGGTTCTGCGTCCCTTTGCAATCGACAAATATTATAAAAGACTCCTTGCGGAGTCTTTATATGGTGTCGACGGCGGGACTTGAACCCGCACGGGTTTCCCCACACGCCCCTCAAACGTGCACGTATACCGATTCCGTCACGTCGACATATAGTTATTTATTTAATTGTCACAGAAACTGCCGGATTGCTCGTGCCGGATGCGCGTTCCTTACCGGACAATTTACCATGTATGTACAAATTTTGCATGTAACGCGCCCTCTCCTCGAAAGATTATCAATCTTTCGCGTCGGCAGAGTGTCACGTCGACATAAACTCAAATATTTAATTTTCAAAAGGCATGAAACCATGCCTTTTTATTTTAACATAAACTTAAATTTCTTTGCAACAAACTGTTTAATTTTTAGTTTACAATAACTATCAGTTATTTGAGGACTAAAATTCATCCACCAGCCAAATGGATATTCCCGCTGTATATGTCGTAATAATTTTATATATTCCTCGTAATATCCGGATTTTATATCATCCTGGAATTTTCCAAGCCATGAGGTAGCTTTCGAAAAATATCCGCTTACAAAAATCCATTTATATTCCTCAAATACCTCTTCTTCTTTTAACAATTTTTCAATAGCAGAAAATACATAAATCGGAGAATAATTTCTTTTTTTCTTACAAGCAGTTACAGCTCCGGCACGATTTTTACGGTAACAGTACAAATTCTTAGCAAGCAACGCAATACGATTTGCTTTTATCATTGAATGAAAAAACAGAAGTTGATCCTGGCCTGCTCTTATCTCCTGAAATTTAATATTATTATCCAGTAAAAATTCACGACGGTATAATTTTGTCCAGGCAGTAGAAGGAAATTTAAAAAGAGACCTTTTTATTTCTTTTGAAGAAAAAACTTTATTTAGATATTTTTTGGGAAGTTTATCTGCACTATATCCGCCTTTTTTCTTTTTCCCGTCATAATATGAGTATGCTCCGAATATGAGTATATCGGTTTGTTTTTTATCAGCTTCATCGACAATAAGCTGCAGAGCATTTTCAGTCAACAAATCGTCACCATCGACAAAATAAACGTATTCCCCGCGTGCAATTTGCAATCCGAAATTTCTTGCGACACCTGAGCCTTCATTTGCCTTATCAATAATTACAATTCTTTCATCTCGTTTTTTGTAATCATTTAGTATTTCCAAAGAATTATCTGTAGAACCGTCATTAACACAAATTACTTCCAAATTCTTGAAAGACTGGTTCAAAATACTGTCTAAACACTCACTTATATAATCACCAACATTGTATATCGGAATAATTATCGATAACTTTGTCATATACAAATTATATGACAAAAAATATTTGTGTCTATAGACAAAATATTTTAATACTTTATCTTCCGATTTCAGCAGCTCTTTGGGCCATTGATTTTGTAATATTTATCAAGGCAAGGTTTGCTTCATAAGCTCTTTGAGCAAGAATTGCATCGGCCATATCTACGGCAGGATTAACATTAGAGGCTCTTATATAACCGTTAGCATCTGCATCAGGGTGCCCCGGACGATAAATTCTCTCGCCCATGGTAGGATCTTCCACACAACCGTTAAATACAACACCGCCCTGCATATATGGTAAAGTCCCAACTCCGAAAACATCTTCTTTCATTGAATTCATTAAACCGTGAAAAGAAATATCTTCCGTTGCATTTAAAACAGGAATTTGTCTGACGTAATTAGGAGTATCTACGTTGGCAATATTTTTTGCGTGAATATCAAGCCTTAAACCATGTGCCCTTAAAGCATTTGATCCGATATTCATTGATTCCATTATACTCATTTTTTTACCCTTTCCGACAATCATTGTCAGTTCTTTTTATTTTTTTTGTCAGTCGCTTCGCTTTTTGTGAAATTTTTATAATTCTATAAACTGTTTCCACAATCGCTCACTCCCATTTTTTTTACCCTTTCTGACAATTTATGCAAAACCCGAGTGGCGGATGGAGCGGCTACGCTCCTTCTTTAGTTCAGATTAAGCAAATTTATGCAAAATCTGAGGGCGGGTGGAGCGGCTACGCTCCCTATTTGCCGACATTTATTACAGTTTTCATTTCTGTAATTATATTAGACATTCTTCTGGTTGCCATCGTGTAATAAATGGAGTTTTTCTGAATTTCCATTAATTCATTTGCAGGGTCAATTTCTTGCTGTTGCTTATCTTCTATAATACCCGACGGACCAAGTTTTTCGGATAATTTTGTTTCCAGCGGACTGTTCATTGAACCAAGATAATCAGAAAAATTAATATCACGCCGAACATAACCAGGAGTATCAACGTTCGCAAGATTTGAGCCCAAAGCTCTTTGCCTTTGTGCAATTAAATCCATCATTAGTGAAACTTTTCCCATATTATCAAGTGATGTGAACATTTTTATCCTTTCTTTTTACTTGGCTTTTACTAATTTACGTAAAACCTGAGTTATGGTTCGAGCGGCTACGCTCCTTCTTTAGTTCAGACTAA
>CALUUR010000073.1 GCA_944324015.1 Candidatus Gastranaerophilales bacterium | reverse complement strand
CCTTAAGTTCCCCCTTGACTTATTGTCTTTTATTAGGACTTTTGAAAAATATCCGAATTTAACCGTTATATTTAGCTTTCGTGCATAGCAAATTCCAAAATCAAAAATTTTTAAGGACAATGATGACCTAATAAAGTCCAATTTGCTCCTTTTTTGTCAATTTTAAAAATTAGGCTTTATCTTAGGCACGTTTTATCTTTCAGCCCCTGTTCCCTTATTATCATTGTCCTATTAATTTATACTATTAATTTATACCTATTAATTTATACAAAAAAAGACCGTTTCGAACGGTCTTTTTATAAATGGTGGAGGTTAGGAGATTCGAACTCCTGACCCCCTGCGTGCAAAGCAGGTGCTCTACCAGCTGAGCTAAACCCCCGCAATTTCTTGCGAAATATTATTTTATTGTCACAAGAAATATTTTACATGCTGATTTTTTTTTGTAAAGCCCCTTTAGTCTTTTTTTTCAAAATCCAAATAATCAGAAAGCTTACTGTAAATATATGATAATCTCTCAGGGTTTGTTAAATACCACCAGCCTATTAATGTTTCAAATGCAGTTGCTTGACGATATTCCGATTGGTTTTGACGCCGTCCGACAGGAATAGGTAAATTTCTTCCGCGGCGGGAGATTTCGTGTTCTTCCCCCGTCAAAATATTTTCAAGCTTATGCAGCATTTCCGCCTGAAAACTCATTTTCACCTTTGCTGTTGTTATTTTATGAAGGTTTGTGGAATTATTGGTTAACTTCACAGTTTTTTCACGGATATAAAGCTCCCAAACTGCATCACCGATATAAGCATAATTTCTTAAATTCATTTCTTCCATAAAATGAGTTTACTACAAATATTGTATTTAACCTAAAATTATGCAATAATTCTTTTTATACGGAGAGGTCATTATGTTAAAAAAATTATTTATAATTGTTGTATTTTGTTGTTTATCCGGAACAATTGCGTTTTCACAGGAAATCGGAATTATGGGAAACAACGAGCAGGCTTGTGAATGCAATAACAGCACAAAATGCCTTGATTTAATGACATCCATGTATAACGAACGTGCAACCCTTTATAATGTTTTAAACTTATCTAATGACCAGCAAAAATGCAAAGATGTTATTGACCAAAAACGGTATGAAGAATTGGGTAAACTTTTTAAACAATATCAACAGGAAGAATATGTTCTTTCAAAAATGTGCGAACACAGCGGAGCATCTGAATCAGCAATAAAGAAGCAGGAAAATGTTATTAAAAACTTAAAAAAAGATATGCGAAAAACTGCTGATAAATATGACAAAGAATTCAAATCAATACTAAGCTCCGAACAGAAAGCAAAATATAATACCGTTACAAAAATGAAACGAAAAGAAATAAAATACTGTATGAATGATAAGGCGTTTTATAAGCGTGATCCGAAATTAAGACCTTTTGGACAGAAAATGTACTACGGTGAACAAAACAATGTGCTTTGCCCGGTACACAAAAAGTGGCACCTGTTCGGATACAAACACAAACCGGAGCAAACACCGTCTTCAATGCCCGAAACACCGATTATAGAACCGGCAACAGGTTCTGTTGTCGAATAAAAGTTAATTTCTAAAAGAATTTACCCATAATAACGTTTAAAATACTTTGCAATATCTTAAAATCTTATATGCCCGACAGTGTCATATAAAAAGATAAAACAAATTCATCTTTTACCTTAGCAGAAAATTAAAAAATATTTCTGAAAAATTTTTTATTTTACATTTCCGACTTTTGAAGGTCTGTTATCCAAATCATTTTTTTTGTTATTACTTATAACTTTTCCGATAATTGCTGCAGCAATAATAACTCCTGCACCTATCAGGGCAATAGTTTTAGATGACATTTTTTTTGCCTGTTTAGCTGCCTGAACATACCATTTTTTATCTATAAAAATTTCTTCTGCATTGTCATAAAATATTTTATTCAACACTTTTTCAGCTTTATCCGGATTATTTTTATAAAAATCTTTTACAGTATTTTCAACAAAATCGGTAAACTTCCGGTATTTTTCTTTATCTCCCATTTCACCAAGAGGAGTATCCGAACCAAAAAGCATTCTGTCAGCACCAATTTTTTCAAGCACCTGCTTTAGAATATTTTTATTTTGCTCTCCTTTGCCGTTAAAATCTGTAAGCCAGGAAATATCAACAAAAATATTTGATTTATTGTTTTTAACAGAATTTGAAATTTCATCAATTGTTTTAGACATTTGTTCCGGTGTCGACATCAAATCAATATGATAAAGCACAACCGGAAGTTTCGGGTATTTTTCTGCAAGTTTAATAATCTGAGACGGATCTGATTTTCCGTCTGTTATAGAATGAAAAACACATGGCAAACCTTTTTTATCGGCAAGTTCAAGATAGTTTGAATAAATCTCAAAATTGTCTTTTATAGGCATTTCGGTCATTGAAGGATGAAATTTCAAACCATAAAACTGATTCTGTTCAATTAACTTTTTGACCGTATCCGTATTTTTTGAAATACCCGGCTGGCAGGAAAGTAAAGGATACAAAGATACTTTATCATTGCCTTTTAAATTTCTTATTTCATCTGCAGCTTGTTGTTCAGATTTAAAAAATTGACTACCATTGGGGTTTAAACCGGATAACGTACTAACAAGAACTTTTTTCACATTATTAACTTCTACAGTATCAATTACATTTTGCGATGTGTAATGTGTTTCCTTTTTCCATAAATTATCATAAGTAGAGCCTATATGTCCCTGTACATCAAATTTACGCCTGTCACTTGTAAAAGACGGGCTGTAAAGTTTTACTGATTGAATTTTCATATTTCAACTCCTTACATAAAAAACCATAGAACTATTTTTGCATACTTTGCCGCAAATACAGCAGCAAAACTAAATATAAAATCATATATTATTTTAACACCGCTTTGCGCGCAAATCCATCCCCACATGAATGTAGTTCCTTCATGTTTTAACCCTGCAATAAAAAGCATATATAAAACACCTATTATATGAATTGTTAAAACCCCGACAAGCACAGCATGCAGGATGTTTCTGTTTGTAAAACCGCTTTTAAGTATAGAGCCGGCAAAGAACACTGCCGGAATATAAGCAAGAATATATCCAAAACCATATTCAAAAACATATTTTGGCCCTCCGCCAAGAGCAAATACAGGTATTATGAATAATCCAAGCAAAATATACAGCAATAGGCTTGTAATTCCGTATTTTCTACCCAGAAAAGCTCCTATAAACATAACAACTGGAATTTGAGGGATAAGTTTATATGTATGTATAAAATCACTTATTTTCAAATCTGCTCCTGAAAAAATAGCTTTTGGAATTATAAAATGTGTAACATCTAGTTGAACAAAGGTAGCTAATATTAACATAAAAGTACAGCACAAAATTAAAAGCAAACTGCCAAATGTAAGTCTTATCCCTTCAATTTGTTTTTTAATAACCCGTATTTTAAGAGCAGAAACTTGAGTCATATAAAATTTTCCTCTTTAAAATATCGATATTTTGTTCATATTGCAATTTAAACTTATCATAAAAAATATTTTCCGTCCACATTATTAACGCATCTTCATTGTTATCCTGATAATAGCCTTTTCTAATACCGAGAGATTTAAATCCGTATTTTTCATAAAGCGCAATTGCGGGCTTGTTGCTAACTCTGACTTCCAGAGTAATATATTTAATCATATCTTTATAACACTGATTTAACAGAGTAACCAGCAGTGCTTCTCCAAGAGAACGGCGTCTATAATCAGGCATAACTGCAATTGTTGTAATATGCGCTTCCTCAAGAATCTGCCAGCAGCCGGCATAAGCTATTAATTCATCTTTATCGTTAAAAGCACAAAAATATTTCGCAAGTTCATTTGCTAATTCACTCATAAATGAGTCTTTTGACCAGTGATGTGCCCCGTAAGCTTTTTCCTCAATTACCTCAACCGAGTCCAAATCAGATTTTTGCATTGGTTTAATTTTAACATGTAAGATGCCGGAATCCATAAAATAATTCTAGCATAGAAAAATACGCGCATATCCTATTATTAACATTTATTTACCTCTTGATTAAAAGCGTGCAATATGATAAAATCAAATAAAACCGGCAGAAAAATACTGTTTAAAATACAAAAATCCTGTAAATATAGTTAGAGAGGATAAAAAAAAATGAAAAATATTGTTGTTTATACAGATAAAAATGAATCAAAATTGGCAGATATTCTGACACAAATAGATGATAGCAATGTAAGAATAGAAAGTGCTGATAAAATTAAAGATTATGAAATGCTCAATCCCGGTCTTGTTGTGATTGAGAGTGTTCCGAATATTAAAGATGTTCTTATGACAACAAAATTCAAAACTCCGGCATTATTTATAGGTGATGTATTTAAAGGAGTAACCGTGAGAGCCGTTACATTTGATTTTATAAGAACTCCTGTTGACAGCACAGAACTTCTAATCAGAGCTAATGCACTCCTAAAATATAAAGAATTGAGAGATAAATTAAAGATTGTTTCAACAACAGATGAACTCACAGGTTTGCATAACCGAAAATATATGCAGGAAAGGTTAGAACAGGAAATTTCACGCGCGAAACGTTATGGTTCAAAATTATCCTGCCTTTTATTTGATTTAGACTTTTTCAAGGTTGTAAATGATATTTACGGATATGAATGGGGTGATGTACTTTTACGCTCTATTGCCGATAAATTAAAACAGCTTATAAGAAAAGAGGATATTTTAACACGTTACGGGGATGAAGAATTTCTTTTAATTTTGCCTAACACATCAGAAGAAAATGCTTTTTTGTTTGCCGAAAGATTCAGGCGTGATATTGAAAAAATGGAATTTATTCCAGCCGGAGAGGAAGAAAGACATCCTATTACCATATCAGGCGGAATTTCAACTTATCCTTGTATTGAAAATACCGAAGAAGATGCCAATACTATTATTCGATATGCTGAACACGCTTTATATAACGCAAAAAAACGCGGGAAAAATAAAATTGTTCAATTCTCGCAACTAAATCTAGGTGAATAATAATACAGTTTACGCATCATAACGTTTGAAAGATTTTTCAATATTTTTGGATATTGTATTCTTTACAGTATCATATTCCGTTGTCA
>CALUUR010000072.1 GCA_944324015.1 Candidatus Gastranaerophilales bacterium | reverse complement strand
ATTTAGGGAGCTTCGCTCACCGATACTAACCTGCCATCTTGCCTTCCGAGCTTCCTGCCCTCTAACTAAGCCTAGAGCGCCCCCCCCCCGAAGTTCCTAAAATTAAACAATCTCTCCATAAATCAAGCTCCTTTAAATTAATTTAAACTATATTTTTATTATACCAAAAATTTATAAATTTTTCAATAATAAAGACAGAACGACCTGAAGAGGTCGTTCTGTCTAAACTTTTATTATTAGATTTTTTTAATCATCATCAACTTCATCTGTTTCATGAAGACTATCTATTTTATCCGTAACTTCATCTGGTAAATCTTTCAAGGGATCTTTTACCAGAGCTAAATCTTCTCTGTTTTGTTCTTCCTGTTTAAAGAAATCATTCTCTAACTGAAGTTCTCTTTGACGGGCTTTTGAAAGATTTAACTGCTTTTCTTTCAACTCAACATAATTATTGTTGAAATCTCTGTTAACAGCAGAACTGTGTCCGAAAGAATGGAATAAACCGCTTAAAAGAAGAAGTTGAGGCGCCCAATCCAACAATGTTGCCCCTGCTTCTTTTAAAGCAGACGGTACTTTTGAACCAAATTTATTAACGCTGTTTTTAACAGAAGCAATTGTTTTATTTGTATTTATAAATTTTGCGGTTTTTGCAGTTGCTTTTTGAAGGAATTTAGGAGCTTCTACACCTGCTAATTTCCCTGCAGCCTTGCCGGTTAAAGCAATAGCACCAAAACCTGCAGCAAGTAAAGTTAAAATAGAGAGTACAGGATGTTCTCTGTCAAATTTTCTTACCTCAGGAGATGCTTTTGATAATTCATTTTTAGCAGCACCTACAAGACCGACAGCGCCTAACGCAGCTCCCCACAAAGCTCCGACTTTTAAGCCGTTAGCCAATTTTGCGGCCAAACCTGAAACACTCTTAGAGAAAATTTTTGTCGGTTTACCTTTTGAAAATACTGCTACACCAATACCTGCTGCAACAGGAGCTGCTGCAATAAGGGTATTAGTTATCTTTTGATGTTTCTTATTGTTAGCTTTTTGAGCCGTTTTTAAATAAGCAATACGACGAATGGATTCATCATCCATGTTAATTAATTCATCAACTCTGTCACGTCTGCCCTGAAAACCGGGGTTTATTGCCGAAATCTGCATACACACACCTACACTTTCACATGTTAATTATACTGTATTAAAAACAAAAAGTAAAATTTTTTGCTATGAATTAGAAATATTGTTAAGATTATTTACAACTAATCTTCTTTTTTATATCATAAATTATATGAAAAAATTTTACATTCATACTATGGGCTGTAAAGCTAACCAGTTTGAAAGCTCTGTTATTGCCGAAGATTTAGAAAAAAACGGATTAGCGCAAACAAAAAGCATTGAAGAAGCAGATTATTATATATTGAATTCTTGTACAGTTACCCACAAAAGCGACAATGAAGCGATGTATCTTCTGCGCTCAGCCAAACATAAAAATCCAAAAATTGTTAACATTTTAACAGGATGCATTGCGCAAACAGAAAAAGAGAACTTACTTAATAACAGTTTTATAGACTATATCATAGGCAACAATGAAAAATTAACGCTTTATGAAATACTAACAACAAATAACAATGACAAATGTATTGTTGCTGATATTATGAAGCAGAAAGATTTCAATAAAGTAATTCTTCATGATATGACAAGAACAAGAGCTGCCGTAAAAATTCAAGACGGATGCGACAACAGATGCTCTTACTGCATAATTCCTTTTGCCCGCGGGAAAAGCAGGAGTGCCGATACTGACTTCATAATAGAACAGATTAACAACCTTTCACAACAAGGCTTTAAAGAAATTGTTTTAACAGGAATTCATATAGGCTTATGGGGTAACGAATTCGGACTTGAACTTTTAGACCTTTTGAAAGAAATTGAAGAAAAAACATCCATTCAAAGATACAGGCTGGGCTCTTTAAATCCGCATGAAATTACTGATGAATTATTGGATTTTCTTTCAAAATCAGAGAAATTCTGTCCTCATTTTCACCTTTCTCTTCAATCAGCCTGCAATAAAACATTACGTTCAATGAACAGATTTTATACGGTAGAAGAATATATTGAGCAAATTGACAAAATAAATTCAATGTTTGACCTACCGTTTCTCGGCAGCGATATTATAACAGGTTATGCCGGAGAAAGTGAAGAAGATTTTAATATAACGACAGAAAATCTCAGAAAATCCGGACTTTCAAAAATACACACTTTTCCTTATTCAACCAGAGAAGGTACAATTGGAGCACAAGCTCCAAATCAGGTGGATGAAAAAACAAAACAGTGGCGCGCCGACCTAATAAAAGCGCTTTCGGTGTTTAAACATATAGAATTCATAAATAAAAATATAGGAAAAGAAAGAGAAGTACTGATTGAAAAACACCCTGATAAAAAAACAGGAATGCTTAAAGGAGTTACAAGAAACTATTTGACGATTTTACTAAACTCCAGAGACGAAAAACTTTTAAACACTTTACAAAATGCAAAAATAACTGAATTTAAAAACGGAAAAATTTACGGAGAACTGATATAAAAAAGGACTCAATAATGAGTCCTTTTCCCTTAATTTCTGCTGTTTAATTTTGCAAACAGTCTTAAAATTTCCATATAGAGCCATATAAGAGTAATCATTAATCCCATGGCACCATACCATTCATAATCTTTACTTAACATATTCTGAGACGCTGTTTCTATAAAGAAAAAGTCCTGAACAAGTGAAAAGGCGGCAATACCTACTACAACAAGACTAAATGCAATACCCACCGGACCGGCTTCCCAAATCAAAGGAATACCGCGTCCGAAAAATGATGCTATAAATTGTATTAAATAAATTGCTAAAATAGAAAGCATCGCTGTCGTCAATACAGCCTGAAATTTAGCAGTATATCTTATAATTCTAGCTTTATATAAGGCAAGCATAACAAACATAGTTGCAAAAGTAGCAAAAACAGCCTGCAAAACAATACCTTGCCACTGCGCCTCAAAAGCCATAGATACAGCCCCTAAAAGAAGTCCTTCAAATAAGGCGTAAGGCGCTGCTGTATATTTTGCTATTCTAATATTAAAACAAGTCGCAAGAACAAGCACAAAAGAAACTATTGCACTTATAACAAGCATAGCAGGAACCATTGCAGGACTTGTAAATAATGAATAGACACTAATAGCAGCACCTGCAATAAGACATACAAATAACATAAATATCTTATTTACAGTACCTGAAATTGTCATAGGCTCGCCATCAAGAATTCTCTCCTGAGGTGAAAATCTATCTTCATTTAATATAGGATTTGACATAATTAACTCCTTTCTTTACCATGATTATATACGATATCAAAAAAAAATACTATATCTTAATAATAAAATAAGGTTTAGAATGTATCTTGAAAACTTTAACAAATTTTTAAAATACTTTGGCAAAGGCAGATATTTAAAACTACTAGGTTTTACCGGACTTTCTCTAGTTGCAGGGTGTCTGGAATTTATCGGGATTGCACTCGTTTATCCCTGCATACTGCTTATAATAAATCCGGATGCTTTATCTACATTTCACCATATAAAAATAGATAATACCGCAGTAAACGGTTTTTTAATAGGTATTTCAATAATCGCGGTTTTTCTGTTAAAAAATGCTTTTATAATTTTTACACAATATTTTCAAAATAAATTTATTTCTGTCTGGAAACAAGACATTGTTAACAAATTTATGAAATATTATATATATGCGCCTTACAAACTTTCAATGAAAATATCTGAAACAGATAAACTATATGTAATAGAAACTCTGTGTCCTAAAGTAATAGACAATTTTGTAATGAGAGCACTGAACCTTTTAACAAATACAATTATTATATTAATGATTATATCATTACTATTAATAAAATTTCCTATACCGGCTTTAATTACAATTGTCTTTGTTCTATTTACAATGGTAACTCAAAATAAGTTTTTCAAGTCAAGGACAGCTGAAATTGCAAAAATTATTGCACAAGAATTTCACCGCTATAAAGCTGCATTAATGGAAAATATAAATAATATAAAAGAGTTAAAAATCCTTTCTGCAGAAAAAGAATTTTACAATAATTTTGTACAAACAGCTGCATCACTAAAAGAACTTCAGACAAAACAAGGCTTTTATACTTCAATTCCACCTTATATAGTTGAAATACTTGTTGTATTTTCTCTTTTAATAATGGCCTGTATACTGTCTTTTCAGAATGCAAAAGATAACACTTCACTAATAGCATCCTTTGCAATTATTGTTGCAGCACTTTTCAGAATTGCTCCTGCTCTTAACAGAATTCAAAGCTCTATCATAAATATTAATACATCCAGAAAGTTTGTGAAAAAATTAAATAATTCATATGAAAAATGCTGCTTTGAAGAATTTAAAGAATATGATTGCCCTCAAAATGAAAAGCTTGATTTTAATGATAAAATACAGCTAAAAAATATTAGTTTTTCATATAATGCTTCAAAACAGGTTATAAAAAATATTTCACTGGAAATAAACAAAGGTGATTTTGTTGGAATTATAGGTCTGTCAGGCGCAGGGAAAAGTACACTTGCAGACATTATTACGGGTCTCTTGCCTGCAGACTCAGGCGAAATTATCGTTGATAAAATTCTTTTAACTCCTGAAAATTATCCAAAATTCAGACATATAATAGGTTATGTACCGCAGCAGATTAATATTTTAAATAAAACATTTAAAGAAAATGTTGCCTGGGGCTGCGAGCAAATTAATGAAGAAGGGGTTATAAAAGCGCTTAAAGCCGCCCGTTTATATGATATTATATCAAAATATCCAGAAGGAATAAATGCGAAAGCAATATCGGCAACTAACGGACTTTCACAGGGACAAAAACAACGTTTAGCAATAGCAAGAGCACTATACAGAGATCCTGAAATTATCATTCTTGATGAAGCAACTTCAGCTCTTGATGTACAGGTTGAGCATGAAATTACAGAAACATTAAAACAAATCAGCTCATATAAAACAATAATCGCAATTGCACACAGATTATCAACCTTAAAAGCATGCAATAAATTAATTTACCTGAAAGACGGCGAAATAATAGATATAGGTTCATTTGAGGATTTGAGCGCGAAATACGAAGATTTTAACAACCTTGTAAAATTATCCTCAATTAATTAAAAAAAGTACTTTACAATAAAAATTTTTTATTATATAATAGTTACATAAGCCCCAGCTGATTTAAGTTGCGGATAAGATAATCCTCAGTAGCTCAATGGCGGAGCAACCGGCTGTTAACCGGTAGGTTGTTGGTTCGAGTCCAACCTGGGGA
>CALUUR010000071.1 GCA_944324015.1 Candidatus Gastranaerophilales bacterium | reverse complement strand
CTATTTTCATGTTATAGTTATATCAAGATATTAAGTGTTTATTATACAATAAGAAAGGAGATGAACTATGACTGAAAAACGCGTATGGTTGTTTAAAGAAGGTAATGCTGATATGCGTAATCTTCTTGGCGGCAAAGGTGCAAACCTCGCTGAAATGACCAATCTGGGGCTTCCTGTACCTCCGGGGTTAACAATCACAACAGAAACCTGTATGGATTACATCAACCACGGTAACAAAATGCCCTCAGGACTTATGGATGAAGTAAAATACTACCTGAAAGAGGTTGAAGATCAGGCAGGTAAAAAATTCGGAGATTCTGAAAATCCGCTTTTAGTTTCTGTTAGATCAGGTGCAAGACTTTCAATGCCCGGTATGATGGAAACTATTTTGAATTTGGGGTTAAATGATCAAACTGTTGAAGGCATGATTAAACTTACCAACAACCCTAGATTCTGCTATGACTCATACAGAAGATTTTTAACTATGTTCGGGTCAGTTGCCTGGGAAATCGACAGACAAAAATTTGAAGATTACTTAGACAAAATTAAAGAAGAAAAAGGATATAAATCTGATACAGATTTAACTGCAGAAGATTGGAAATCTTTAATAGAACCTTATAAAGAACTTATTAAAAAAGAAACAGGCAAAGAATTTCCGCAAGATCCATACGTTCAATTAGAAGAAGCTATTGAGGCCGTATTCAGATCATGGAACATCCCTCGTGCCGTTGCTTACAGAAACCACTACAAAATCGACCACAACTACGGTACCGCAGTAAATGTTCAAACAATGGTATTCGGAAACATGGGCGATGACTGTGCAACAGGTGTTTCATTTACCAGAAACCCGTCTACAGGCGAGAACAAATTCTACGGCGAATACTTGACAAACGCTCAAGGTGAAGACGTAGTTGCAGGTATCAGAACACCTAAACCGATTGCAGAACTTGAACATGAAATGCCCGATTTATATAAACAATATGTTGATATTGCTAAAAAACTTGAAAGAGGCTACAAAGATGTTCAAGATATGGAATTTACAATTGAAAGAGGTAAATTATATATCTTACAGACTCGAAACGGTAAAAGAACCGCAAAGGCATCCGTAAAAATTGCAGTTGATATGTGTGAAGAAGGCATCATTGATAAGGAAAGAGCAATTGAGCTTGTTGATGCTAACCAGCTTTATCAGGTACTTCTTCCTGACTTCGACCCGCAGGCTAAAAAAGAAGCTCATAAAATTGCTCAGGGTCTTGCAGCATCTCCCGGTGCAGCTGTAGGTAAAATAGTATTTGACACCGAAGAAGCGGCAGAACGCGGGAAAGCAGGAGAAAAAGTCATATTAGTCAGAATTGAAACATGCCCTGATGATATTCACGGTATGATTCAATCTCAGGGTGTTTTGACACTCAGAGGCGGTATGACATCACACGCAGCCGTTGTTGCAAAAGGTATGGGAAAACCATGCGTTGCAGGCTGTGAAGACTTATCAATCGATCTTAAAAATGAAACATTAACAGCGGCTGACGGAACTGTTTACCATAAAGATGATATTATTTCTCTCGACGGCGGTACCGGCGAAGTTATGGAAGGTTCTGTACACTTAATTCCGCCTAAAATGGACGAAAACTTCCAAAAACTCTTTAAATGGGTTGATGAAGTAAAAATCCTCGGTGTAAGAGCAAATGCAGATACCCCTGCAGATGTTGCAAAAGCCCTTGAACTCGGAGCTGAAGGGGTAGGTCTCTGCCGTACGGAACACATGTTTATGGATCCGGACAGACTTCCGTGGGTACAAAAAATGATTATTGCAGGAACTCCGGAAGCAAGAAAAGAAGCTCTTGATCACTTATTACCGATGCAATACAGCGATTTCTATGCAATGTTCAAAGCCCTTGGCGACAAATCAATGACAATCAGACTTCTTGATCCGCCGCTTCATGAATTCTTACCGGATAAAGAAGAATTAATAGCAACAGTTGCAACAAAAAAAGCAAAAGGGGAAGACTACAAAGAAGACGAAAAACTTCTGAACATTGTAGAAGCAATGTCTGAATCCAACCCGATGATGGGCTTGAGAGGATGCCGTTTAGGCTTAACTTATCCTGAAATCAATGAAATGCAGGTTAGAGCAATATTCTATGCTGCATGCGATTTGAAAAAAGAAGGTTTAGATGTTAAACCGGAAATTATGATTCCTCTTGTAGGCCATGTCAATGAACTTAAAACAGTACAATGCGTTCTTGAGCGTGTTGCAAAAGAAGTAATGGACGAAAAAGGTGTAAGAGTAGACTATATGTTCGGAACAATGATTGAAATTCCGCGTGCAGCCTTAACTGCCGATCAAATCGCAGAATACGCAGAATTCTTCTCATTCGGAACAAACGACCTTACACAAATGACATTCGGATACTCAAGAGATGATGCGGAAGGTAAGTTCTTGCAAAATTACGTAGAACAAAAAATCCTTCCTGCAAACCCGTTTGCAACACTTGACCAGGAAGGCGTCGGGCAGTTAATGAAAATTGCTCTTGATAAAGCACTGAAAGTCAGACCGCATCTGAAACGCGGTATCTGCGGGGAACACGGCGGCGATCCGGCATCAGTTAAATTCTGTCACAGAATCGGCTTGAACTACGTATCCTGCTCTCCATTCAGAGTTCCACAGGCCAGACTTGCGGCAGCTCAGGCAGTAATTGAGTTCAAACACAGCAAAGAGGAAGAAGGTCCTCTCGGCTGCAAATAGAATAGGAATCATTTCTTAGTTGTCAGAAATGACCTTATAAAAACAAAAACAACAGACAGGAATTAAATTTCTGTCTGTTGTTTTTATGAGATTTTAATTTTATTTAAGGAAGTAACCAGCCCAAGACACCGAGCGGAGCTTTGCCTAAACCTTTCGCCAAAGGCTCATCTTTGTCAGGAATTAAAGGGGCAACTATAGGTCCAAATACCCCGAATTTTAATGCCTTTTTTAAAATACCGTTTCCGTTTGCTGCCGGAGTTTCATTATCTGAAGGCATTACCTTGTTCAAAGCATTGCGGATATTTCATAAAGTTATCATATTCTTTTTCAATTGCATTTATAATTTCTTTAGCTTCTTCATATTTTTCCTGAACATTTTTAGGAACATTTTTTAACCGTTCTGCGTCTGCTTTTGCAACTACATCACCTTTTAATTCCCGGCCTTTTAATTTTATTCAATTTCCCCTTATAGCTATTATAAGGGGATTTCAATCAGTTTAAGCCCTGCTTTACATTTAGTTACATAAAGATTAATTACAGGGAAATTTACGACACAATTTACTATTTATACAATACTTATAAACAGGATAAAGAATAAAGCTTTATAACCAAAACACAGAAAAATAATTACTGATTAAACTCTTTACCGCCGACTATTCTCAAATGTCTATTGCTTCCTTCCCCGATTGAAATACTTTTCAGATTATGCTGTTCAACAAGCTCATGCTGTAATTTTCTTATATGTGGATTTTGCGGCGATAATTCCATCTGTTGTGCACCTGCAAGAATTTTATTAATTGCATCTTTCGTTTCATCCAGAGCCTTTTCTGTATCATCATAATAGCCTAACAGAGTTTCTGATGCTTCAGTTATCTGCAATGCCTCCTTTAAAACTTTTTGAATTTGCGCCATGGAATTTGTTTTTACGTAAAAAATTTGCAGCCTGTAATCATTTGCTATACTCAAAACCCTTGCCCCGCCTTTTATAAAGTTTTTATGAGCAATAACAATATCAGCCTCATCAAGATTACGCGTAATTTCTGCATTCAAATTCAGACGTTCGATAACCTTTTCAACAATACTTCTTGAAACAGCATATAAATAAATCTTTTTAAACCCCTTTACCTCATCAACATATTTTTGTCTTGAAAAACTAAATTTTAAACTATCTGTGTTATGCTCGGATACGCTTTTATCAAGTCTGTTTATTTCTTTTGGAATATCGCTTAAAGTCGGTTCAGTTTTTGAAGCTGTTTCTTGTTTGGGCAATTCTCCCTCATAAGATTTATCGACCTTACGGATTTCCGGTCTTATAGGCCACCCGCGCAATATATAATCAACAGCCTCTGCCGTATTTTTATAAACCGCAAGAGTATTTCTGTCCAAAATTTCAATAACAACATCAAAAGTCGGCTGTTTTTCTCTTTCCAGAACTGTTTTTTGAGAAGCCCTTCGTTTTGCTTCATCATCACCGAGGGTTACTGATTGTATTCCGCCGACAAGATCGGATAAAGTCGGATTTTTAATTAAGTTTTCAAGACTGTTCCCGTGAGCGGTTGCAATAAGCATAACCCCGCGTTCAGCAATTGTACGTGCTGCCTGCGCTTCTTCTTCTGTTCCTATTTCATCAACCACAATAACTTCAGGAGTATGGTTTTCAACAGCTTCAATCATAATATCTTTCTGATATTGCGGCTGCGTAACCTGCATACGTCTTGCATGACCGATAGCCGGATGAGGGGTATCCCCATCGCCCGCAATTTCATTTGAAGTATCAACAATCACAACACGCTTTCCGAGTTCATCAGCAACTAACCTTGAAATTTCTCTCAGTTTGGTCGTTTTACCGACTCCCGGGCGGCCGAGAAACAGGATACTTTTGTTCATCATACAAATATCTTTAATACAGGCAATTGTACCTGTAACAACTCTTCCGATACGGCAGGTAAGGCCGATAATTTTCCCCTGGCGGTTTCTTATTGCGCTAATTCTGTGAAGAGTACCGGGAATTCCCGAGCGGTTGTCGGATGTAAAATCCTGAATTCTGCTTGTTATATAATTAATATCATCTTCAGTAACAAATTCATCTCCCAAATACTCTATTTTTCCGCCTGCGTGACGAATTTCCGGAGTTCTGCCGATATCCAAAACAATTTCTATAACATCTTCCATTTTTTCATAAGTAATATGTTTTTTAACTTTTTCAGGAAGAACCTCTGTCAGTCTGTCTAAATCGTTTTGAAATTGTAGATTAGTCATGTGCTGCCTTTCTGCTGCTTTGTTATAAAAATATAACAAAACATGTCACCGGCTGATAACATTTTCCGCACCCGCAGCGAAAATTTTAAATCTTTAATCAACTTACCTTTCTACTTATATTATACCACTTTTTCAGCAAAACTCATCAACCAAAGATATTACAAAAATATCAATTTTACATAACTTAATAGATAAAACAACATCCATCCGTAATTAAAATAAAATTTTTATTAACAATTGTTACAAAATTGATTATATTTTTTAAAGTTTTACTTAAAAAATGCCGTAATACGACATGAACGTTACTATTTGAAAGGAAAATCAAAAAAATGGGTTTAGCAGCGGGACAAGCGAGATTATTAAGTATCACCAGCCGAAAAGCTGACTGTGAATTTCAATCCATGCG
>CALUUR010000070.1 GCA_944324015.1 Candidatus Gastranaerophilales bacterium | reverse complement strand
TTCTCGCAGTGGACGCTGTTGCACAGGGCAGTTCTGACGCTGTTGTTGCCGCAGGTTCTACAGGAGCTGCTATGGCCTCAAGTTTGTTCGGTTTGGGCAGAATTCCCGGAATTGACAGACCTGCAATCGCAGTTACTTTACCGACTGTCAAAAAACCAATAGTCGTTATTGATGGCGGTGCAAACAGTAATTGTACTCCTGAAATGCTTCATCAATTTGCTATTATGGGCGCAACTTTTTCTAAAAATGTTTTAGGTATTGAACATCCGAGGGTTGGAGTTTTGAATATAGGCGAGGAAGCAGGCAAAGGTAATGAACTTGCTCAGGCTACATACAAGTTGTTGGAAGAACAGCAGGACAAATTGAATTTTGTCGGTAATATCGAAGGAAAAGAAATTTTCTTGAGCGTTTGCGATGTTGTTGTTTGTGACGGCTTTGTCGGTAACGTTGCGTTGAAAGTGACCGAAGGTACTTCACAAATGCTTTTCAGAATGCTTAAACAGGAATTTAAGGCAGATTTGCTAGGTAAAATAATTGGTTTGCTTGCAAAACCTTTTATGAAAAGAATTTATACCAAAATTAACTATGAAGAATTTGGCGGTGCTTTACTTTTGGGTGTTAAGGGCATTACAGTTATTTCTCATGGCAGAAGTAAAGCTTATGCAATAAAAAATGCAGTACGAGTTGCTAAATTTGCAGTAGAAACTGGTATAAATGAAAAAATAGCTAAGTTTTATGAGGAATAAACATGACAGATAAATTAATTCCGTTGAGAATTGCGGGGGTTGGATACAGTTTACCCGAAACAGTTATCACAAATGATGATTTAACTCAATTATACGAAACATCTGACGAGTGGATTTATACACGTACTGGGATTAAAGAAAGACGTGTTGTATCAGGCGAACAAAACGCTATTGATTTAGGTTTGGAAGCTGCTCAAAAAGCTCTTGAAAAAGCTAATATGAAGCCTGAAGAGATAGATTTAATTCTGGCAGCATCATCTGCTCCGCCGGATTTATATCCTGCAATTGCTTGCCATATTCAAGCACGTTTGGGTATTACAAAAGCTATTCCTGCATTTGATATAACTGCGGCATGCTCGGGGTTAATTTATGCATTAAGTATTGCCAGAGCTTATATAGCATCAGGTATGTACAAAAACATTTTGCTTGTAGCAACGGATAATAATTCACGTCTTGTAAATTGGGCTGACAGAAGCACATCAATTCTTTTCGGCGACGGTGCCGGTGCTATGGTTGTAACTCAAGCTGAGGACGGTATTGACGATATTATTGCAATTGATATTAAGGCTGACGGAAATTACGGAAACCTAATTGAGCTTTCTTTTGACGGTAAAAATTGTCCGCTTGTTGAGCAGTATGAAGAAAAACCCAAAGGCATAAGAATGAACGGGCGCGGTGTATATACATTTGTTGCAAAAGTTCTTCCTAATTATGTTGAAAATCTGATATCTGATGCCGGTTTGAATCCTGAAGATATTGATTATTTAATTCCTCATCAGGCGAATATCAGAATTATTCAAGCTGTTCAGGAAAGACTCGGATACCCTGATGAAAAAGTTGTTACAAATATTAAATATTATGGTAACACATCAGCCGCGTCAATTCCTATTGCACTTGCAGAAAGCGTTGAAAAAGGAAATGTTAAGCTCGGCACAACAGCTGTTCTTTGCGGCTTTGGTGCCGGTATGACCTGGGGCGGAGCAATTATAAGGCTTAGAGAAGGTATTTGTTAAAATCAAAAACAGAGATAAAAATCTCTGTTTTTGATTATGTAAAAAAATATTTATTTAATAGCAAAAATTTTTGTTTTCTGTTTTTCTATCGAATAACGAAAGGATAACAAGAATTATGCAAACTCCAAAAATTTTAAAAAATTACAGTTCAAATTTAGATTTAAAAAGTTATAGTCTTGTTCAGGACTATAAAAATGTAAAAATTCCAAAAGAATATACCCTATCTTTACACCGTAAAGGCGATACCGAATATCCTTTAGTGTCTAAAGAGTGTTCTGATTCATTTATTACACGAACAAAAACTGATGGAAGTTATATTTCGCGTATTCCAAGAGGCGGTAGCGGTAATTTTACAATTCTAGATAAAGGATTGCTTCCTGATGATATGATTCTTACCGGATCAATGCAAAAGGGGAAAATAATTTCTATAAACAATGTTGATTCTTCAAATACTGCATGGAATAATAACTTTCTTTCTAAATTAGAAAGATTTTTGAAAGAATCTGACAATGGTTCTATTAAAATTCAAAATCTGACAAAAGTTTATCTTAAAAAAGCAGTTGACTTTATGCATCAGGTTAAATAAACAGCGCTAATTTTTGTTTACTTTTGGCGTGTTTATTGTATAATTGTCATATAACTATTAAGAGAGAGGGATTTATATGAGTAAAAAAATTGCGTTTCTTTTTCCCGGACAGGGCTCTCAGTCTGTCGGCATGGGAAAAGATTTGTATGACAGTTTTGAAAGTTCAAAAAAAGTTTTTGATACTGCAGATAAAGTTTTAGGTAAAAGTATAACAACTTTATGTTTTGAAGGACCGGAAGATGCATTAAAACAAACGGTTAATACTCAACCATGTATTGTTACAATGTCTATTGCGGCTTTAGAGGCTTTGAAATCTCAACTGGATATTAAACCTGACTATGTCGCAGGGCATTCGCTGGGTGAATACTGTGCGATGTATGAAGCAGGGGTTATGTCTTTGGAAACCACTTTGAAAGCTATTCAGAAACGTGCTGATTTGATGAACGCTTCTGCAAACGGCGGAGCTATGGCAGCTGTTTTAAATGCAAGCGAAGAACAGTTAAAAGCTGGGCTGCAAGAGGGTTCAAAGGTTGGATATGTAGATGTTGCAAACTACAACTCTCCTGCGCAGGTTGTAATTACCGGTGATGAAAATGCAGTGAAGGCTGCGTCTGATTACTTGCTTGCAAGCGGCGTTAGACGTGTTGTTCCTCTTGCTGTATCCGGCGCTTTTCATTCTAAATTTATGGAAAATGCAGGACATGAATTTGAAGGTTTTGTGAGTTCTTTAGAATTAAACAATGCATCAATTCCTGTTATCACAAATGTTGATGCTTCAGCTACGACAGAAAACTCTGATTTCAGGGTAAAAATGCCGAAACAGATTTATTCATCAGTTCACTGGACGCAAACTATAGAGAAAATGGTTTCTGACGGCGTTGAAATTTTTGTTGAAATCGGTCCGGGCAAAGTCCTTGCAGGATTGAATAAAAAAATTGCACCTGAAACTAAGGTATTTAATATTTTTGATAAAGCATCTTTAGATGCAACAATTACTTCTTTAAAAGAAGAATTAGTTTGTAGTGTGCAATAACACTTATTTTTTACATTGTCTTTTTTGGAAAAACAGGAGGAATTGTATGGAAATTATCAGACTGATTAGAAAGTCGGGGGGGGGGCGCTAATTGTTGTCCATAAGGGGTTTACTCTTTCAGAGGTGCTTATTACTCTAGGAATAATCGGGATAGTAGCGGCACTAACTTTGCCGTCTGTGGTAACAAAATATCGTGAAAAAGTTATTATCACTAAATTAAAACATACATATAGCTTGTTTGCACAGGCTGTTGATATGGCTCAGGTAAAGTATGGAGAAATTTATAACTGGGAAGTTCCATCCGGAAATGCGCAAGCAGCGGTCGACCTGTATTTTAAAAGAATTACTGATGAACTTGAACTTGTAGAAGATTGCGGGAACCCGAATGTTTATAATTTCTGTAATAACGGGCAAAGATATCTGTCCTTAAAAGGTGCTACTGCATCTGTCGGAGAAATCTCGGGGCATCAAGGTATATTAAAAAACGGAGTTATGTTTGCGGTGCATGTTATAAGAAATGATAATTCCAAGTGGTGGGGAAAGTATGGTGAGATTTCTGTTGATATAAATGGTTCTAAGGGTCCTAATACCTGGGGAAAGGATGTATTTTTGTTTGAAATCCGTGATTAGACTGATAATTGGTCGATTACCGGAAATAGACCTTATTTGTATCCTTCCGGTCGTTTTTCTTATCTGGAAGAGTGTTTGGGACAGGGGAATGGTTCTACGGTTTCCGGAGAAACATGTACTGAATGGGTCTTAAGACATGAAAATATGGATTATCTGCATTGTCAGGAAAAGCTCAGCGTAAACGGCCCCTACAGCTGTAAATAAATTAATGTTACAAAATTTTTAGAAAATCTTTCAAACTAACGTGAATTCCTTGTTTATGTTATAATCACTATGTTGATTAAGAAAATAGGCTTTTGACGAGCATTAGTTATGTAGTTCGGGTTTAATTGTCCGATATAAAATAAGGAGAGAATTAATGACAGAAAGAAAAATTGCATTGATTACAGGCGGTTCCCGCGGAATTGGTTTAGCTTGCGCGCTGGAACTTGCAAAAGCAGGATGCGACATTATTATTAATGACATTTGTGAACCAGAAAAAGCTCAGCCGGCTCTTGATGAAATCAAAGCATGCGGAGTTAATGCTTATTTTTACAGATTTGATGTTTCAAATGACGAAGAAGTTCAGGCTAATGTTGATAAAATGATTGCAGAACACGGTAAAATTGATGTCTTGCTTAACAATGCAGGTATTACAAAAGACGGTTTATTCATCAGAATGGATATGGAACAGTGGGAAAGAGTTATTAAAATTAACCTTACAAGTGCATATTGTGTAACCCATGCAGTTATCAAACACATGATGAAAGCACGTCAAGGTTCAATTATCAATATGTCAAGCGTTGTAGGCTTGCACGGAAATCCGGGGCAGGCAAACTACTCAGCTTCTAAAGCAGGTCTGGTAGGTTTGACTAAAACTCTTGCAAAAGAATTCGGTTCAAGAAATATCAGAGTTAACGCAGTATGCCCGGGATTTATTCAAACAGCTATGACTGCAAATCTTCCGAACATTGAAGAATACTTAAAAGCTATTCCGATGAAGAGATTGGGAACTCCTGAAGATATTGCAAAAACTGTTAAATTCCTTGCTCTTGATGCAGACTACGTTTCTGGTCAGGCAATTGAAGTTGCAGGAGCGTTAATTATATAAGGTGAAAAAGTGAAACGTGAAGAGTGAAGTGCTCTCTTCATGTTTTAACTCTTTACACTTCACTTCTGAAAAAGTAAAGATTTTTAACAATATGAACGCTGGATTGTAAATTCCTTGCAAAAAATTCTTGCTCTAAGTATAATATTAGAGAATAATAGTATAGTAATACAATAATTATGAGGAAATTAGAAATGAGTACATTTGAAAAAGTAAAAAAAGTTGTAGTAGATCAGTTAAGTGTAGATGAAGCTTTAGTTACTCCTGAAGCTAGCTTTACAGCTGATTTGGGCGCAGATTCATTGGATACAGTTGAATTGGTTATGGCTTTTGAAGAAGAATTCGGCTGCGAAATTCCTGATGAAGAAGCTGAAAAAATTCA
>CALUUR010000069.1 GCA_944324015.1 Candidatus Gastranaerophilales bacterium | reverse complement strand
CCGGTAGCTGTGTTCCAAGCGGATAAGTGCTGAAAGCATATAAGTACGAAGCCCACCGTAAGATGAGATCTCTCATGACACAAGTCAGTAAGTCCCCGTGCAGATTACACGGTTGATAGGTCAGAGATGTAAGAATGGCAACATTTTCAGTCGACTGATACTAATAGGACGAGGGCTTTTCCTAGTGAAATCTTCGATTTCAATACTAGTTAATGTGATTGCGTTAGCTTATAATCCTTATGCAGCTTTCAGGGTACAGTAAATCCCATTTAAAAGATTTGCTGGTGACCAAGAGTGAGGAAAACACCCGTTCCCATCCCGAACACGGTAGTAAAGACTCATATCGGTGAAGATACTTGGCGGGCCACCGCCTGGGAAAATAGCTCGTTGCCAGCGCCTATTTTATAAAAAGCCTTTGACATTGATTTTGTTGAAGGCTTTTTATTTTGCTTTTTTGAGATATAATTTTTTTATGAGGAAGTTTGAGAAAAGAATTGTAAGTTTTCTAATTACATTTTTGCTTATTGCAACCGGTGTTTACTATTTCGGATTAAACTATGTGCCAAAAGAGTTTTATGAAACACAGGTAATGCAGCCGGAGCAGAATGAGGCTTATTATGTTGAAAAATGGTGTTCTCCTGAATTTGGGAGGCGAGAAGCTGTTTTATGGGATTTAACAAGAGTTGACTGTTTGACTAAGGATTATGCAATTGAATTTGATTTTGCAAAAAAATGGGCTGAGAGTGTAGGACAATCATTATATTATGCAAAAATGACGAATAGACTGCCCGCTGTTGCTATAATTTTGACTAAGTGGTCTGATATGATTTATGTAAAAAGGATTGAGCGTTTAAACAACGGTATAAAAATATTTTTGATTAAAGCATTTTAAAATTGACTATTTCCAAAAAATAATTATAAGTTAAGTATGACTATTTTGGAGTTGTTTAAATTTAATAAGGTTTGTGAGCATGTAAAGGTTAGGCCAGATGTTGATTATGCTTATTGTCCCGATTGCGGAGAATTAATAGAAAATCAGTGGTATCTTATCAGGTGTTCCTGCTGCGGAGTTAAACTGAAGGGCTTTTTAAAAAACGGCAAAATCATTCCTGAAAAACATTTTTGTTATAATTGCGGCGCAAGGGAGTATATTATTGAAAGAATAAACAAGATTAATTTTATTGATATAAGTTATGCTGTTCTTGTAAAAGCGATTGTCAATCATAAATTTACAAGTTCTACGCAAAGCTGGGTAGAAACCGATTTTAGAACATCAAATTACAGACCGCGATTGCTGCAACAATCCCTATAAAATCAGCAAGAAGTCCTACTATAAGGGCGTATCTAAGCTTAGAAATTCCTACGGCTCCAAAATATACCGCAAGAACGTAAAAAGTTGTTTCGCTTGAGCCTACCATTACAGCAGCTAATTTAGTTGCATAGTTATCAGGCCCGAGATTATGTGCAATGTCGGAAAATACTCCGAGTGCAGCAGAGCCTGACAGAGATCTTACTATCATAATCGGGATTGTGTCTGTGGGAACATTAAAATGATCCAGTATCGGAGAAAGTGCTTGACCTGCCATTTCTATGATGCCTGAGGCTCTTAACATCGAAATAGCTACAATTATAGCGACAAGATATGGTATAATATTTACTGCGACATGAAATCCTTCTTTTGCACCATCAGTAAAAACTTCATACAGGGGAACTTTTCTGAACAGCCCTATTGTAAGAATTAGAATAATTATAGCAGGAAGTGCCCAGAGGGATATTATATTCATCAATGTTTGAAACATTATTCATCCCCCTTTTGCGGTTTCCAGAATTTTTCAAAGATTTTTGCAAGAGCTATTGCACTAAAAAATGTAATTGAAGTCACTAAAAGTGTCGGGGCAATAATTTCAGTCGGATTTTTATAACCTATTCCGATTAATACAGCTATAACTGTTGCAGGGATTAGCTGAAAACCGGCAGTATTCATTGCAAGAAGCATGCACATAGCATTCGAGGCTGATTTTTTGTCTTTATTAAGTTTTTGGAGTTCTTCCATTGCTTTAATCCCTATCGGTGTTGCGGCATTTGCAAGCCCAAGAGCGTTTGCAGAAAAATTCATTGCAATATCACCGATTACAGGTGATTTATCAGGTATTTCTTTAAACAGGTGTTTAGTTACAGGTTTGATAATTTTTGCAATAAGTTCTACAAGTCCTGATTTTTCGGCAATTTTCATCATCCCGAGCCAGAAGGCCATAATACCGATTAGCGAAAAAGCAACTTTAACAGAAAGTTCTGCACCTGACAGAATTGAATTGATGACTTCCTGAAGTCTGCCGTTTATTGCACCTGCAATTATTGAAATAACTATAAGGAAGTAAAAAATATAATTCATATATTGATTATATCATAAATTTTGAAGCCTGCTGATTTTTAATTTTAAATATCCACAGAGATTACCAGTAGTTTATTTCCCATCCGTCTTTCATTATTTTAGCAGTACAATATTCACCTGAACCTGTTGCATTCAAAGAGCAATTATTATTTAATGTTTCCATATTTTGATCTGCACCTCTTGGCTTAACTGTATTTTCGTAAAAATCAAATATAAAAACATCTTTTCCAAAAGTATTTGGTTTTTTAGTTCCATTTATATCTACAAAAACAGATGGTTTAGAGTTGAATTGTATTACTGTATTATCTCCATCATTTACATAGGTCAAAAGCATCAAACAATAGCCTGTTCCGTCACTTGTTGTGAAATATATGCGGCCTTCACTATAAGAGGTTAATATGCCAATACTTCCAGCCGAACCATTAAGACCGCTAAATGGTCTTGATGTTCCATATAATTGATATCCATTTTCGGATATTACAATAGAATCCTTAAAATATGGTTGCCAATAGGTTTTAAAATAGTTTTCAACTGCTTCTGCATTAAAATCTAAAGATGACAAATCACTTATCCAATTATCATCTATTGAATGCATAGCTATTTGATTTAATATTGAATATGTTTTTTTTAGTTTTGCTATTGTTACGACTTTTTTATATTTTGTAATTATTGCAGGAACAGTCAAAGCTGCAACAACCCCTATAATTCCTAGTGTAATTAAAACTTCAGCAAGAGTGAAAGCTGATTTCTTTTTCCAAGAAATTCTGTGACTCATAACTTCATTATATTTCATATTGAATAAATTGTAAAGTATAAAATCACAAACTTTTTGTTTTACCCTTTCGGGGGGGGGGCAATTTTCAGCTTTTCATTCTTAATCATATTTACCTCTTCCATTAATTAACAATTTTATTATTTACGATTTTTTGTATTTTGTCAATATTAATGTCTGTGATGGTGTCTTGGCGGTGGAGCCGGATGATGGTGATGATGAGGCGGCGGTAAAAACGGAACATACAATGGATACGGATAAACAGGTATAAAATTGTTTACCCCTCTTTCTTCAAAGTAATTATCCATAATTGTATTATATTCGTTAAAATTTATTGTTTCAGGATTTGAATTTTCTTCATTATACATAATTGATAATGTATTAAACCTGTTTTTTGCCTGCTGTAGCTGGATATTTGTATATGGTATTATATTATTTAAATTCCAATTGCGCATATCAGTTTTTAAAGTTTCATTTAGAGATATTGTGCCGCTTTTATTAGCATCAAGTTCTGAAAATATATCAGCTCTTGTTTTATTCATTTTTATGTGTCTTGAATCTCCATTTAAAAAACAGCTTGGAACAATTGTTTTGGGAGTATAAACTTCTGTATAGTATATTCCAGGATATGTTACAAATTGTGCTTGAGATTCCTGAGCAGGAACCAGAGCCGCAAGAGCTATAGCTGCAGCTCCTGCAGTATTTTTTAATTTATCTTTATTTGACCTTTCACCTGTAAAAACAGGTTTAGTTTGAGAATTGATTGCTGAAATTTTCATATAATACCCCTTAAATTTAGACCTTATATTTATAATATTCAATAAAGATTTTTTGTGTTTATTCTTTACGAAAAATTTACAATAAAAAGTACCGGCTTTAGACCGGTACTTTTTTGTGTTTAAGTGTAAATTAATGGCAAAGTGAGCATTGACCTGAACAAGACATGTTCAAAGCTTCTTTAGCTTCTTCCATTCTTACTTTAATACGTCCGTCAACAGCAATACCTTCACCTGTAGTTTCAGAAATTAACAGTGGGTTGATATCTAATTCATCAATGAATTTGAAATCGCTTACCAGTTGTGACAATCTCAAAAGTGTTTCCTGAATTTGGTCGATTTGTGCAGGTTTTGTACCTCTTGCACCTTCTAACAATTTGTATGCCTTAACTGATTTAATCATATCCATAGCATCAACATCTGTTAAAGGAGCAATTCTGAAAGTTACGTCTTTCATAACTTCAACGAATACACCGCCAAGACCGAACATCATCATCGGGCCGTATTGAGGATCTGTTGCAATACCGCAAACCATTTCACGGTTTCCTTTTACCATTTCCTGAATAATTACGCCTTCCAATCCTTCAAGCAAGCCTTTTGCTTCAAGTCTTTCAAGAAGTCCTTTATATTCTTTTCTCAATTGTTCTTCTGATTTAATGTTAACAACAACACCGCCAACATCAGTTTTGTGTGATGTAGTTTTAGAAGTCATTTTCATTACAACAGGGTAACCGATTGAGTTTCCGAGTTCAACAACTTCTTCCTCATTTGTTGCAAGACCGTATTTACAAGCTCTGATTCCGTATGCCTGAAGAACATCGATTGATTCCAAAGTAGTTAATTGTGCACGGCCTTCTGATAAGGCATTTTTAATAATTTTTTCTACTTTATCTCTGTCAACATCGTAGCATGGAATTTTACCTTCAGGTCTTTCCATCCACAATCTCTGCTGGTTCAATCTGTTCAAACCGTCAGCAGCTTGTTCTGCGTACATAAAGAACGGCATATTAACGTTCATATCTGACAATTTAGAGAAGAATTCGTTTGTTGTCATAAATACGCCAACAACGGGTTTTTCTGGATGTTGAGCCTTGATTTCCATTAAAGCTTTTGCAACATCAATATCTTTCAGTCCTAAGAACGGAAGATAAATTGTGATAATCATATCAACGTTTTCATCGGCAATTACTGTTTCAAGAGTTTGTTTGTAGTGTTCGATAGGTGCTGATGCAATCATATCTATCGGGTTTTTAACTGATGCAGCTGCAGGTAAGAAACTTCTCAATTTTTCTTTTGTAGCATCTGAAATTTTAGCCATCTGCATACCGTATTCACAAACAGCATCTGTAGCCATAATTCCGGGACCGCCTGAGTTTGTAATAATTGCTACTCTGTCGCCTTTTGGTATCGGGCTGTTAGCAAATACTTTAGCAGTTTCAAACAGGTTCTGCAAAGAAAATTCTCTGATAACACCTGATTGCTGCAGCAATGCTGCAGCAGCTTTATCTGCACCTGCTAATGAGCCTGTGTGAGAAGATGCAGCGGATGCACCTGCTGCTGAACGTCCTGCTTTTAATGCTAAAATTGGTTTCTTTTTAGTAATTCTTGATGCTAATTTTCTGAAATTAGCAGGATTTTGAATTGATTCCATGTAAAGCAATATTTGCTGAACATCGTCATCATTTTCCCAGTATTCAATAGCAGTTTCAGCATTAACATCAGCCTGGTTACCGATTGAAATGAATTGTGCAAAACCTAAGTTTAAGTCTTTTAAGATATTTAAAATACCACCGCCTAAAGCACCTGATTGAGAAACAAAACCGATGTTTCCGCGTTCAGGTAACGATTCAGCAAAGCAGCCGTCCATTCTGATTTCGGGGTTAGTGTTTACAACGCCTAAGCAGTTCGGACCAACGCATCTCATACCGTATTCTTTAACTTTTTCAACTAATTGTTTTTCAAGTTCTGCGCCTTCTTTGCCGGTTTCTTTAAAACCAGCGGTAATTATACATAAACCTTTAATGCCTTTTTCGTGGCACTGGTCAATTGTTGATAATACAAATTTAGCGTTAACAACAATAATTGCAAGGTCAACTTCTCCGGGAACTTCCAAAACAGAAGTGTAAGCTTGAAGTCCTTCAATTATTCCGCCTTTCGGGTTTACAGGATAAATTTTACCGTTGAATTTGTATTCCTGTAATCTTTTCATGATATCTGAACCAATGGTGTGTTCTTTTGTTGACGCACCGATAACCGCTATTGATTTCGGTTTCATGATTTTGTCTAAAATGTTCATGTTTCGTCCTTTCTTTCTTATTTAGTTATTA
>CALUUR010000068.1 GCA_944324015.1 Candidatus Gastranaerophilales bacterium | reverse complement strand
CCTGCATAATTATGTATGACAAGATTTTTACCTGTTTTTCTACCCACTCCTCCAACTTTATTCTGATTTATCATATCTTGGTTAGTCACTTCGCATTCGCTCGTTCCCGTTTTTTTACGCAGAAGATTAGGGATTTTAACCCTGCCGATATCATCTTCAATCGCATGATGAGTACAGCTTTCAAGTATTAATACCGCATCGCCGTCTTTTAAATTCTCAATCGCCTCAGCTCCTTTTATAAATTCGTCCAAATCACCTTTCAAACGGGCAAAAAGAATTGAAAAAGATGTCAGAGGAATATTTTCAGGAACAATTTCTGAAACCTGCCTGAATGCCTGACTGTCCGTTATAACTAAAGCCGGCGGAGTTTTCAAATTTTCTAGCGCCTGTTTTAACTCCGTTTCTTTCACAACATAAGGCATACAATCACTGTCCAGTAAATCTCTTATTGTCTGAACCTGCGGTAAAATAATTCTGCCTTTCGGAGCTTCTTTGTCTATCGGAATAACTAAAATTACCGTACTTTTTTCAGGAACTAAATCTCCTGCAATTTTAGGAGAATTTACAAAATCATCAGGGAGAAGTTTGACAAGTGCTTCTTTAAACCTGAAAACCAATCTGTCATCATCTTTTACGGAAGTGTATAAAACATTTTTAAAGCCTTCAATTTCTGTTTTCTTTACATCGCATTTATTTACAACTATCAAATAAGGAATTTTAAGTTCATCAAATTTTTTAATAAGTTCTTTTTCATTATCATCAAGGCCGTCAAAATCACAGACAATTACACCAACGTCAATACGATTTACGATTTTCATTGTCTTTTCAATACGTTTTTCTCCGAGTTCCGTATTATCGTCAAGTCCAGCAGTATCAAGAAAAGTTACAGGGCCGACAGGCAAAAGCTCCATTGATTTTTCAACAACATCCGTCGTTGTGCCGGCAATCTCAGATACAATAGAAATTTCCTGATTTGTAATTCTGTTCAATAACGAAGATTTTCCTACATTTGTTCGGCCAAAAACTCCGATATGCAGACGCATTGATTTTAATGTTTTCATTTACCCCTCCTAGAAATCAAAGATTTCGGTTCTCCCTTGGGGGAGGACATCTATAACCTATTAAAAAAGGCCGTCATTTGACAGCCTTTTAAAATTTTTCATCAGCTTAAAATTAGCCTCTGATACCCAATTTCTTGATTAAATCTCTGTATTCATCAAGATTTTGAGATTTCAGATAAGAAAGTAGTCTTTTTCTTTTACCTACCATCATCAAAAGACCTCTTTTTGTAGCGAAATCTTTTTGATTAGATTTAAGGTGTTCTGTAAGTTCGGTAATTTTCTGGCTCATCATAGCAACCTGAACTGCTGTAGAACCTGTATCTTTTTCATTTTTACCGTATTTTTTGACTATTTCCTGTTTGTTTTTTAAGTTCATATCAATTTTCCTTTACTTGTTGAGTGATTATTGGCGTAAGCACTCTACAAGTTGCATGATAATATATAAAGGAAAAATTGCAAGCAAATTGTAACTTTACGTTAACTGTGTTGACAGATAAGCCTTAAATGCCGATGTATTTGCAAAATTAAACTGGTCACGGGCAATACCTAAATTAACATCCGCTCCGAATAAAGATTTACTTGATAAATTATATTTTTTTAATGCATCGCTATACCTTGAAGTACCTTCACCATAAATTGATGTTGCATACTGCAAATCTTTCAGAGCCGTAGTTTGGGCAGATTTCATCGCTTCATATTGAGCCAAAGCTGCATAATATTTTTCTTCTGCCTCATCTTTTTTAACTTCTTTTTCTACATAATAACCATTTACTGAATCTTCTATTTTATCATGAGTGTCCTCAGCATTCTTCAAACTTATAGCGCGTGATATCGTAAATGCAGAGCCGAGCTTCAATGCTTTTGAAAAATAATCCTGATATGACATCATATTTTTAAGCGGACTTGTATTAAATTCCTGCTCTGTCATTATTCGTGTTGTTTGGTTTACTTTACTCATGGCAAGCCTCTAAATTTATACTCTTATATATATAAAGTATATACACTCAAAATAATTGCTTTTTTATTAAGATTTGTAAAAAATAATGTATATATTATTTGTGATAAAATAAACTTATGATTGAAAGATATTCACGAAAAGAAATGGCTGAAATTTGGACTCTGGAATCCAAATTTCAATATTACCTTAATGTAGAAGTTGCTGCTGCAGAAGCTTATGCAGAACTCGGAACTTTTCCGAAAGATGACATTGAAGAATTAAAAAAAAGAGCAAAATTTGACGTTCAAAGAATTGACGAAATTGAGGCAGAAGTTAAACACGATGTCATAGCTTTTTTGACCTGCGTTAACGAAAGTTTAGGCGATTTGGCAAAGTACATGCATGTCGGGATGACAAGCTCTGATGTAATTGATACAGCATTTGCACTTCAAATTCAAGACAGCGGAAAAATTATTATCAAAGATCTTGATGAAACTATCCAATCAATGAAAAATTTGGCTGACAAGCACCGTAACACCATCTGTATCGGACGTTCACACGGAGTTCATGCGGAAGTTATGACCTTCGGCGTAAAAATTTGTAACTGGATTGATATTCTTGAACGGCAGAGAGCAAACTTTATCCACGCGCTTGATGAAATCAGAGTAGGACAGATTTCCGGGCCTATCGGAACTTACAGTAACATTCCACCTGAAGTCGAAGAAATTACGTGTAAAAATCTCGGGTTGAAACCCGCAAGGATTTCAACACAAATTATTGCCAGAGATTACCACGCTTATTTTATGCAGTCACTGGCTTTAATCGCAAGTGTTCTTGAACAGTTTGCAACTGAAATAAGACACCTTCAGCGTACAGAAGTTTTGGAAGTTGAAGAAGGTTTCGGTAAAAATCAAAAGGGTTCATCTGCCATGCCGCATAAGAAAAACCCCGTACTTTCAGAAAACTTATGCGGGCTTGCACGTGTTGTCAGAGCAAATTCTATAGTTGCACTTGAAAATATTCCGCTCTGGCACGAACGCGACATTTCTCACAGTTCTGCCGAACGAATAATTTTCCCTGACAGCTTAACTCTTGTCGATTTTATGATAAACAGATTTAACGTAGTTGTACAAAATCTTGTTGTACATGAAAAAAATATGCTCAAAAATACCGAAAAATTCGGCGGAATAATCTTCTCCCAAAAAGTTCTTTTAAAACTTATTGAAAAAGGAATAACAAGAGAGGAAGCCTACCGGCTTGTTCAACGCAACGCGATTGATGCTTTTGAAAATGACGGAGATTTCAGGGTTAACCTTTTGAACGATAAAGACGTAACTAAATTACTTACCCCTTTAGAAATTGATGAAATTTTTAACAAAGAGGAATTCTTGAGAAACGTCAATACAATTTATAAAAGAATACTTGATTTATAAGTCGGCATACTGTAAAATATAAATCATACGAGGAATTTATTAATGGCAAAAATCAAAATTACTGTTTGTATGGGAAGTTCTTGTTTTGCGCGCGGTAATCAGCAAAATCTCGCGTTTATTGAAGCGTTTATGAAAACTCATGATCTGGAAGCAGATATTGATCTTGCAGGTGCACGCTGCGAAAATAAATGCGCTACGGGGCCGAATATTACAATTAACGGTGTTGAATATAACGGTGTTGATGAAAAAAAACTGGAAGAAATTTTAACTAAACTTGTCAAATAATAAATTTACGAAACGCATCTTTTTATAATGGAGTTACAATAATGAATAAACAATATCCGGTATATACACTGGTTAATGAATGCCACGACTGTTACAAATGTATCAGAGAATGCCCTGTTAAAGCTATCAAAATTGAAGACGGCCATGCATCTGTCATTCCGGAAAGGTGTATAGCCTGCGGAAACTGTGTTAAGGCATGTCCTTCAAACGCAAAACGCGTCAGAAATGATATAGATAAAGCAAAAAACTTAATTCTTGCACAAAAAGATGTTTATGTTTCACTTGCACCTTCATGGCGTGCTTCTTTTGAAAATTCCGCAGAAAAAATGATTGCCGTTTTAAAACGCCTCGGGTTTAAAGACGTTTCGGAAACTGCACTTGGCGCTCAGGAGGTTTCTATTAAAACCGCTCAAATGCTTAATAATACGGAGCGCGGACTTTTTATTTCAAGTGCATGTCCCGTCATTGTTGATTACATAAGGCTTTATATGCCGGAATTCACAAAATACATAACTCCTATCGGCTCTCCGTTAATGACTCATTCTAAACTTTTAAAAGAAACTTACGGTGATGATATTTCAATAGTATTTATAGGGCCTTGTATAGGAAAGAAAAATGAAGTTACATATTCAGGTTTGTTTGATGTTGCCCTGACGTTTGATGAACTCAGGATGTGGATTAATGATGAAATTATCGACATATCTAAAATTGCAAAAGACAAAAGATACCAGTTTGTACCTGAATCCGCTTATGAAGGGACATTATATCCGATTGACGGCGGGATGAATGAAACCATTAAAAAATCTGGTATAAATGATAACGTACAGTTATTAGAAGTTTGCGGCCTTCATGCCCTGCAGCGTGCGTTAAAAAATCTTAACGTTGAAAAGCTTGATAAAACAATATTTATAGAAGCTTTAGCCTGCGAAGGCGGATGTGTCGGCGGTCCTTGCATTTCCTCCGAAAAAGCAGGTATTGTAATGGTATCCGATATTTTAACAAAAGAAAAGAAACGCGACAAAATTCCTGAAGAACCAAAAGTTGTTGTAAATTATAATATTCAACCGAAGAAAGTTGTTCATTCGGATTATCCTCTGGAAGATATTCTTGCAACACTTAAAAAAATCGGCAAACACACAGTCGATGATGAGCTGAACTGCGGCGGCTGCGGTTATGCTACTTGCCGCGATTTAGCTAAAGCTTTGCTGGACGGAGATGCAGAACCCTCAATGTGCGTTTCTTACATGAGAAAAATCGCCGTCAGAAAGGCTGCTGCAATGATACGCTGCATGCCCGCCGCAGTTGTTATGGTTGACAATAATATGAATATTATCGAAGCAAACGACAGTTTTATGAAAATGTTTACAGGCGATATGTATGATGTGTTTAAAAGCCGTCCGGACGGGCTTAAAGGTGCGGCAATAGACAGAATTGTAGATTTTGCAGACATTTTCAGAACAATTTTGAAAACCGGAAAAGATCTTCATAAAGAACGCTACCATGTTAAAAACCGTCTTTATGATATTTCAGCCTTTACTATTGAAGAAAACGAAATTGTAGGCGCAGTAATTACTGACGTTACCTCTGCGGAAACCAACAGGGAAAAAATTTCCCAAAAAGCACATGAAGTTATTTCTAAAAATATTTCCATAGTTCAGGAAATCGCATGTCTTTTAGGTGAACACATGGTGGAAACAGAAACACTTCTTAGCTCTATTGCAGAAGACTATGACGATAAAGACGAAACAGGCAATGAGGGTAACAGTTAGTGTTTATTGATATTGATTGCAACCAGACGAAAAAATATAATCAAAATGCTTACGGGGATTATTTTATTTCCAAAAGATACCCCGATGAAGCTAAACTGATTGCTGTTCTTTCCGACGGTTTAGGCAGCGGAATTAAAGCAAATATTTTATCCTGCATGACTGCAACAATGCTTTTAAAATTCATAGAAGGCGATCAGATACCAATCAGCAAGGCTGCCGAAATTATTATGAACTCGCTTCCCGTATGTCAGGTTAGAAAAATAAGTTATTCAACATTTTCGGCTATTGAGGTGGATGACGAAGGGAACGCAAAAATTGTAGAAGAAGGCAACCCTCAGTTTATATGGCTTAGAAACAACGAAGTTATGGATCCTGAATATAAATCAATTCCTTCAAAAACCTTCAAAAATCGTTGTTTAAAAGTTTATAAAATTAAACTGCAGTTGGGTGACAGGCTGATTTTTTGTTCGGACGGTGTCACACAATCAGGTCTCGGCGGGGGAAGGTTGAAGCTCGGGCTAAGACGCGAAGGCCTAATTGTCCTTTTACAGGATAAGTTAAAAGAACATCCCGATATTTCAAGTACCGAACTTTCCCAGTATATAGTAAATCAGGCAAGAAATATTGAAACCGACAGGCTTCCCAAAGATGATATATCGGCCTGCGCACTTTATTTCAGAGAACCCAGAGAAGCACTGGTATTTACGGGTCCGCCCTTTCATCAGGAAAAAGATGCCGAATACGCAAAAATGTTTGCTAATTTCAAAGGTAAAAAAGCAATCTGCGGAGGCACAACAGCGAATTTAATTTCACGTGAACTAAACAGACCTATTACAATGGATACAACAATAAGTATAGGTAAACTCCCTTCCTGCTCCTATATGGAAGGTGTTGACTTGGTAACTGAAGGAATACTTACTCTTACTAAAGCCATGGAATATCTGGAGGCAAATACCCCTGACATTGATAATGCTGCAGGGAAACTGGTAAGATTTTTATTAGACAGCGACTGTATATATTTTATGGTAGGGGCAAAACTAAATCAAGCGCATTATGACCCCGCGCTTCCCATAGAAATCGAAATCAGAAAAAATATTATCAAAAAAATGTCGAATTTGCTTCAAGAAAAATATTTTAAAAAAGTTAATATACAATACATGTAAAAAAGATTGAAAAAATAAATTTATAATTGTAAAATTACAATAAAGTATAATGAAGG
>CALUUR010000067.1 GCA_944324015.1 Candidatus Gastranaerophilales bacterium | reverse complement strand
CCCTCCTGCCTTCCGGACTTCCTGACCTCTTACTAAGCTTAGAGTGCCCCCCCCCCGAGGTTCTTAATATTTCTTAATACATTCATACTTTACCCCCTTCAGCGGCCAATACTAATTCATTATAACACATTTTATATTTTTTTAACTATAGGTTTTCAAGCGCTGCGATTTTCATATCTTTCCAGTCAGGAGTTCTGCCGGGGCCAAACCAGATTTCATGAGCAGCAACCGCTTGAAAAATAAGCATATCAAGACCTGTTATAGTTCTTAAATTTAACTGTTCCGCAGCTTTTATCAAAACCGTTTTTTTAGGATTATAAATAACATCGTATACAACAGCTTCTGAATTTAATGTTTTCAACGCAGACTCCTCGACAGGCATCATATCTCCCGCTTTCCCGAGCATTCCGATTGGAGTTGTATTGACGAGCATTGAATATTCACCTAAGTGTCTTATATTTTCTATCTGATAAACATTGAAGTTTACAGAAGGGAATTTCCGTCTTACATAATTCATCAACTCTATAGAATTAGGAATATTACGTGTAAAAAATGCAATCTCCTCAACTCCGCATTCGGTCAGCGCAACACAGGCAGCATGCGCAGCCCCTCCGGTTCCAAGGATTGCAACTTTTTTACCGCGTAAATTGATATCTGAAGGAATTGCTCTTTTAAACCCTATTACATCTGTATTATAAGCTTTCAAAGTTTTATCCGCGCCGATATAAACAGTATTAACAGCACGGGCAAGATCAGCATATTTGTCAACCTCATTTACAAACAGAGAAATCGGAAGTTTTAAAGGTATCGTAACATTAAATCCCTTATAACCGTTCGATTTCAACCATTTAATTCTATCCACAAGACTGTCCGGCGGAGTTTCCAATATATCATAAGTTGCATTAATTCCAAGGCTTTTAAATCCTGCTTCATGAATAATTTTAGAAAGCGAATGCCCAAGAGGATATCCGATAAGTCCGAATTTATTCTCTCTGGTATCCTTAATTTCCGGTTTTACCGGTTCATTTATAGGATTGCTGTTATACTTTAGCGTTTCATCCATCCTTGAAGGACCGAAAATATATGACGGAACTTCTGTTCTAACAGTTTCAGGCCGCATACCGCTGAAAGGCTGATGAATATTTTCCTGATTCTGCTCATTATTTAATTCTTGCTGAATAGTTCTCTGAACATATTGAGGCTGAGCCGAAGGAATATTGTTAAGCTGAATTGCAGATTCTTCCTGCGGTTGAACAGACGTTTGAATAACAGGTTTTTCTTCTGTCACAGGAGAAGAAGTCCCTTGTGCCTTCAATTCTTCTACTGTAATGCCTAATTTTTTTGCTTTCTTTGCCAGATAACGTTCATACAACTCAGGATTCATTTTTTGTCTCCTTATTAAACTTATAGACTTTCCGTCTGAACAGATGCATCATCAACTTCTTTCTTGTAATGGCATTTTATATTGGAGCATGTAATTACATCGCCTTTTTTCAAAATTTTTTTTACAAGAAGCGAACCGCATTCAGGACATTTTTCGCCTGTAGGCTCATTCCAGAGCACAAAATCACAGTCAGGATATTTATCACAGCCGAAAAATACCGTCCCGCGTTTTGATTTTTTCTCAACGATAGTACCCTCTCCGCATTTAGGGCATTTTACGCCTGTTGATTTTCTGTAAGGCTTTCTGTGTTTGCAGTTTTCGTTTGTACATTCCATATACTTGCCGTAGGGCCCTGTTTTAAATATCATATCAGAACCGCATTTTTCGCATTTTTCTTCACAAACCTCGGGTTCTCCTGCCTGTTCCTCATCAGATTGTTCGGAAAGCGCATTTAAAGACATCATTGTTTTGCATTCCGGATACCCCGAACAGCCCAAAAACTGCGAGCCGTTTTTACCTATTCTTAATACCATAGGCTTTCCGCAGTTCGGGCATTTAATTTTACTTTCAATCTTAACACGTTCATTATTTTGAAGCGCCTTATTAACCTCTTCAATGAACGGAGTATAAAATTCCTGCAAAACATCATTCCAAACAGCTTTTTTTTCGGCAATTTTATCAAGTTTTGTTTCCATGCCCGCAGTAAATTTATAATCCATAATATCTGCAAACTGTTGTACAAGCTGTTTTGAAACAGTCCTTCCAAGAAGTGTCGGATGAAGCGCCTTGTCTTTCTTTTCAACATATTTACGGGTTTGAATAACCGTAATAATAGTTGCATAAGTAGACGGACGTCCTATGCCGTATTCTTCCAGAGCTTTAACAAGCGATGCTTCGTTATATCTTGGCGGCGGCTGTGTAAAATGCTGTTTAGGATTTACTTTTTTACAGTTAACCTTATCGCCTTTTTCCAGATCAGGAATTTTAGCATCTGCGTCTTTTTCTTCTTCATCTGCATCATTATAAAGCTTCAAAAAGCCGTCAAAAGTAACTTTGCTTGTGCCTGCTTTCAAAGTGTAATCGCCTGCTTTAATTTCAATTGATTTATTTGCGATTTCAGCATTTGCCATCTGTGAGGACATAAACTTATCCCAGATAAGCTTATAAAGTTTATACTGGTCGCTGTCAAGATATTTTTTAATACTTTCAGGAGTTCTTTCAGGGTAAGAAGGCCTGATAGCTTCGTGCGCGTCCTGAACATTTTGCTTTCCTTTTGCATAAATATTCGGCGTTTCCGGATAATACTTTTCTCCGTAGTTAGCAAAAATAAAATCTTTGGCCATCGCTTGAGCATCGTCTGACACCCTTACACTGTCCGTTCTCATATAAGTAATCAAACCGACAGGAGTTCCGTCAATTTCAATACCTTCGTAGAGTTTTTGGGCAACCTGCATTGTCTTTTGAACCCCGAAACCAAGTTTTGAGCTTGCAGCCCTCTGCATGGTTGAAGTTATAAAAGGAGCTGTCGGCTTTCTTTTCATTGTCTTTTTAGTAACTTTAGAAACCTCAAACTCTCTTGATGGGTTTTGAAGATAGTCTACTATTTTTTGAGCTTCTTCCTGATTTTTAATAGTTTTTTCAACTGCTTTATCTTTAATTTTAGAAAGTTCAGCTTCAAAAGTTTTTCCGTCTTTTTCCAAATCCGTATGAATTGACCAGTATTCCTGAGGTACAAACGCTTCAATTTCTTCCTCGCGTTCGCATATCATTCTGAGTGCAACAGATTGAACACGTCCCGCAGAAAGGTTTCTGTTACCTATTTGTTTCCATAAAACGGGGCTTAATTTATAACCTACGAGTTTATCCAGAATTTGTCTTGTCTGCTGCGCCTGAACCATATCCATATCAATAGCGCGGGGGTTTTCAACCGAATGTTTAACGGCTTTCGGAGTAATTTCGTTGAATACAATTCTCAGAATCTTATCATCAGGCACTTTTAAAATCTGTCTTACATGCCATGCAATTGCTTCCCCCTCGCGGTCAGGATCGGAAGCAAGATAAATTTTATCAGCTTTTTTAGCCAGATCATTCAATTTTTTAACAACCGCCTGTTTTCCGGGAATTACTTCAAACTTTGGCAGAAAATGATTATTTATATCAAATCCTAAATTTTCAGTTGAAGGATCTTTTGTCGGCAAATTTCTGACATGTCCGAAACTTGCTTCAATCTGATAACTGTCGCCCAGAATTTTTCTGATTGTTTTTGATTTTGCCGGCGACTCAACTATTACTAATGCTTTTTCTTTTTTTTCAGCTGTTTTTGCCATTTTATACTGTATATCCTCTAAGTACTCCAAGAATGATTAAGAAACAACTCTTTTATACCTGTCCCCATCGACTTGTTTAATTATGCCTTTAAGCTCCATGGTTGTCAAGTACATCAGCAGATTTTCAATACTCAATTTTGTAAATGCCTGCAGTTCATCAACACTTTTTTCTTCAATTTCAAGAGCTTCATAGATTGATTTTTCATCTTCGTTTAATTCAGGGAGATTAAATAAATTTTTCTGTTCCGTTTTAATTTCCCATCCGAGAGCTTCCAGAATATCATCAGCACATGTAACAAGAGAGGCCCCGTTTTTCAGGAGTTTATAAATACCTTCGGTATTCGGATTTGTTATAAGCCCGGGGATACACATTAATTCACGCCCCTGCTCAAGTGTTAAATTTGATGTAATCAATGCTCCGCTTTTCAAAGATGCCTCCGCAACAAGCGTTCCGAAAGACAAACCCGATACAATCCTGTTTCTCTGAGGGAACCTGAATTTCAAAGGTTCAAATGTCGGATAGTATTCCGTTACCACAGCGCCCGAACCGTTTTCTATTTTTTTATATAATTCCTTGTTTGCCGCAGGATACGTAAAATCAAAACCGCTTGCAATTACACCGATTGTTTTTAAATTGTTATCAATTGCCGAAACATGCGCCGTCGTATCAATTCCCGAAGCAAGCCCTGATACAATACAAATATCGGTACCGCCAAGTTCCGATATAATCTTTGATAACGCCTCTTTAGCATAAGAAGTTGCGCGCCTTGAGCCGACAACAGCAAGAGTTCTTTCAAGATTACAGGAGAATAAATCGCCTTTATAATAAAGTACTGAAGGTGGATTATCAATATTTTTAAGCATATAAGGATATTTTTCACTGTCAAAAGTAAGGTAACTTATACCCTTATCTGCAACTTCCTGCAAAGCTTTATCAGGATTTACTTTATCACGCAGTCTTAAAAATTTTTCGGCTTTTTTAACGCTCAAACCGTCAATCGAAGACAAATCATTTGCATTAAAAGCTTTTTCAATATCCCCGAAATAATTGTACAGCCTCTGAATAAAACGGCTGTCAATTTCCTCTATTGATGATAAAGCTATCCAGTATTTATCTGATGTCATTGTTTCTTTCTAATTCTTTCTATCAGCTCTCTTATTTTGCCTGCTTCTTCTTCGGGGATATCAAGCTTTGTATAATCCTCAAAATATTCTATTGCATCCTCATAATCCCCGCGGGCAAGGAAAAGTATTCCCGCTTTTTTATAAGCCGGAGAAAACATATCATTGTGTGCTATAGCTTTTAAATAATTTGAAAGCGCCTTATCTATTTCGTCATTTGCCTCGTATGCTTCCCCGAGATAATAATATATCCAGGGATTTTCACTCTTGTATTGAAGAACATTCTCAAAATTTTCTATAGCACATTCATAATTACCTAGTTCAAAATGCACTTTTCCAAGGTCATAATAAACATCATAATTATCAGGCTGTTTTTCTAAAATATGTTCAAGTTCATCTATTGCAAGATCAAGCTTTGCATCTTCCATATAAAATCTTGCAAGATAATGTCTGAGAACAAGATTATCAGGAATTTCATAAATTCCCTGAGTGACAAGCTCAATACCGCTTCCCATATCTTTTCTGCGATAATAAATGTCCGCAAGATTTATATAAACCTGAGGCAGTTTCGGATTTAAATGCAGAGCCTTTAAATAATGTTTTTCAGCCTTGTCGTAGTCACCTAAATTTGCATAACAAAGAGCAATATTGTTATAAAGCTCCGCATTGTCCTGACAGATTTCAAGCACTGAACTGAAAGCATCTATTGCCTCTTTATAATTTCCTTTCTTATACAACTCTATTGCTTTATCAACTTTTTCTTTTTCACTCATAATTATAATCCTAACCCTATTCCGCCCTCAGAATTTCCGCCGTTATCACCGGATCCTATATTTTTAATTACTGTTCTTGTATTACCGTCTGCGTGGAAGTCTTTGGGGTTCATAGTCATTTTAATTCTATCGGCATAAATTGTTCTGACACCCTGAGTAATACTGGAACGTCCAACAAAATAAACATCGTTCGGCTTGCCTTCTTTATTAGGATAAATGGTAATTTTAGGCCCTACAGCATAATAATCCTGATACCAGACACGTACATTACCGGAAGCATTAAATACATTTTTATCCTGATAATATTCTTGACGATTAGATTTTAAGACAAGTTTTTCTCCACTCTCCATTAAAGCATTTGTTGTTGTATTTCCAACGGCAGTCAAAATTTTTGTATCAGCATTGTAGTAAAAATTGTCAGCCAGAGAGTCACTTCCCTGCTGTTTTATTCTTGCATCACCTATAAGTTCTATGTCTTTCAAATCGCCGTTTTTATCTGTTTTAATTTTTGCTTTATTTGAAAAAGTATCTAAATCTTTATACTTTATGGTAACAGCTCCGGTTGCTACCATAACACCTGTTTCCGTATTGTATTCCTGTTCATCTGCGTTAATTACAACCACAGGAACTTTGCCGTCAAACACAATGGATTGCGTATCTCCCTGAGCCTTTACAACCTTTGTGATAAGCGAGAGTTTTAAGATATTTGCTTTAACTTCACGTTTTTTATTTTTTTTGATTTCATAGGCATAAGGTTTGTCGTAAAAAGTTGCCGTATCCAGTTTTTGATTTTCGTCCATGCTGACATCAGCCTTATCGCCGACAACCCTTAAATCATCAACGGAAACTTGTACATCCCCTTCAAATTTTATTTTGTTTTCCTTTTCTTCATAACTCTGAGTCTTAGATTCAATAATCAAATCCGAAGCCTGAACAACAAGGCCCGCCGTAAACAAAGATATCATTAAAGCTATAAAAATCTTTTTCACTTTTTCTCCTTATCATCATATATTTTAGAAACAGTGTTTCCTATAATTTTGAACTTATTATAATCAGGGCTTATTTCCACCTTTGAAGCAGTAGCAAGAAATTGTTCCTGACGTGTAATTCTAACATTTCCCTGTGCAATAACAGGAACATCACGACCCGACCAAACCAGTTTATTTGCACGAAGAGTTGTTAAATCCTTTAATACTATAAACGTATCTTCATAAAGTATTATTTGTTTTTTATTTTCATTATACGTTCCTTTTGAAGATTCAAAGCTCATAGAAACCTGATTGTCATCGTCATAAAAATTCCCGACAACATTATCAAGCATGGCAACTCCGTTTTTGCTGTCGTAGTTACCAGTTTCACCGTATATTTCCCAGTATTTTTTATCATCTTTTGTTTCCGTAAGAATAATACCGTGGATTAAAGCTTCCTGCCTGTCCTGATCTGTTTGCAGCTGGCTTCTGTTGAAGTTATGCGTAATAACCCCCGCAGAAATAAATGCCCAAGCCAAAAGCCCAACTATAGCAGCAAAAGCCCCTATATATGCTTTTTGTTTCTTGCTGAGATTTTTTATTTTTTCTAAAAAGTCCATATATAAAATTTTAACATGAAAACAACCTTGCAAGTTAAAAGTTTAATTTATATGAATTACCATGGATAATCGTCTTTTATTTCCCAGCCGTCATACTCAATAAGGGCTCCGCAGGAAAAGGCATTATACCTATCCCAACCGGCAGTCTTTGAACAGGC
>CALUUR010000066.1 GCA_944324015.1 Candidatus Gastranaerophilales bacterium | reverse complement strand
ATAAGCGTCCTCTCTCCTCGGGAGAGAGCTAGAGAGAGGGTTGATTTAGGAAGTCCGGAGGTCAAGAGGTCAGGAAGACAAGCTGATATCGGCGGTCAGAGCCTGTGTAAAGATGAGTTTAGTTCTTGCAGCAGCATGCTGCCGAAACGCACTTATCGACCTAATGTCTTAACGTCTTATCGTCTGAAGAAAAAAGTTGCCTTCACTCTTGCCGAAGTTTTAATCACCCTCGGCATAATCGGTATTGTTGCAGCAATGACAATTCCGACACTGGTATCACAATATCGTGCACAGGTCTTACAAGCACAGTTTAAGAAACGCTATTCAGAGGTTTCTCAAGCACTCGTTCAATTAAAGAAGAATGATGAATATTTAAATGTTACTAATGGTCCTCAATTACAGGATTTTCTTGTCCGGCAATTTAAGGAGGCAAAAGCTCCTGCCAGAGATATTTACATCTCAACTCCTGAGCGGCAAAAAGAATTGTTAGGATTTGAACTTCCTGTTTATAAAACATTTGATAAAAGTAGTGAATATTATAATGCGGCATTAGATGACGGGTTTATATTTATTAATAATGAATATTTTGTTTTTATCAATTCGGATTATTATTCATTAAACAATGCCTCTATTATAATAGATATCAACGGTCTTAAAGGCCCTAATATAGCAGGTTATGATTTATTCTTTTTTAGTTTGGATGAGAATTTTATTTTGCGTTCTACTGATGATAATGTTTTTTTATGCAATAAAACATCATCCGCCGGAGGCCAGAGCGGACGTTCCTGCAGTCATTATGCCATGACCGATAAAGATTACTTTAAAAATTTGGGTTGGTAAATTTTCTTCTAAATTTTATTCTTTATCTTCTTTAAGCTCTCGTGCTAGGTTGTAGAATTCTTCTTCAAGCTCTTTTTCCGCATTTTCGCTTTTATCGGGATTTAAATTGCGTGAGCCGGAATTTTTTTCGCGTTCTTTTTGTTCTTCCAGGGCTTTTTTCCGTGCATTAATTACATTTGCAACATTCATCATTGCAAGAGAGTTTAAGGTAGCACGCAGCTGGGCGCTTCTGTCTGTATATTTTTCGCTGTCCTGATTTTCGTCTTCTTCAGTCTGTCTTTGCTGCGCGAAATATTCCCCGCCCTGTCCCATTTTGTCATCCTGAGTTTTGGCAGCTGTGCCGGAGATATCTCCGCTTTTGAAATTGAAGGAACCGCCGATTCCGAAGAATCCTGCTGATCTGTTATCGACCATGTTTTAACCCTCTATGTGTGTTTATTAAATTTCCTGATAAATAATATCAGATTTAATGGTATATTAACTCGTCTGAATGGATTATTTTGCTATATTGTTAATAATTTTTTACATTTAATTTTTTTTGAATAATTGTTTATTATTGAAAAAAACAGTTAAATATGTTATTATAATATTATATTTTGAAAAAACAGGGAAGGATATTATGAGAAGATTTAAAGGCTTTACACTTACAGAATTGATGGTCGCAATGGCTGTTATCGGGATTATTGTAGCAATTGTTACTCCTGCAATTGTCAGGATGCGTCCGAATAAAAATAAAATGATGGTAAAGAAAACATTTTATACAACAGAACAGATTGTAAGTACATTGATAAATGATCAGAGACTTTATCCTGATGTGCATCTGGCCTGTGATATGGCAGATCAAATTGTTCCGACAAGTGATTATTACTGTGCCTGGGGTTTTGATTACTATAATGAGGTGCGTCATGAAGGCGAAGATTATGAAGGTGGTACAAAATTCGCAGGCTTATTTAAAAGTATGCTCAATGTAAAGTCTGAAGTCGCAGCTACAGGTGATGACCAGTATAAATTTTATACAAATGACGGTGCATTATGGGATTTAACAGGTACTATAGATGCATGGGAACGCGAAAAATCAGAAGGTGTCGAAGAAGCAGGTATTGGTGAAATTCTTATTGATGTAAACGGTGATCAGGCTCCAAATTGCCGTGAAAAGGACACTGGCTGCAGTGCCGATGATTTTGATCAGTATGTAATAGAAGTTTTTGCAAACGGTAAAATGCAGATTGCAAAAGATGATGAAAAAGCTTTAGAATATGTATCAATAAATACTTCACTACGCGATGAAGAAGAATAAAGCAATCGAATAATCGCGCCTGAATAATTTTCAGGTGAGGAAAGTCCGTGCATTCAAGGACAAACAGCCGGAGAAACTCCGGACGGCGTGAGCCGGTGGAATAGTGCCACAGAAAAGAAGACTGCCGACGACTTTTAAAGTACGGGCGATGGTGCAACGGTGAGTTAAGAGCTTCACCGGCGGTATTGAGAAATACCGGCCAGGTAAACCCCTGTTGAATGCAAGGTTGAGTTGAGGGTTATAAAGGTTGTCCGCCTACCTCAGAAAAAACCGCTGGAGATTGAAAGTAATTTCAATACTAGACAGATGATTATTTAGAAACAGAACACGGCTTATGAGTTGCTTTATTTTTTTTAATCTCCTTTTTAGGAGATTTTTTATACTGTTCAATAATAATTTGTTAAAATATAAATATTTCCTTAAGAGATATCAATTTTTCCTTGTCCGTGTTAGTATTATTATAAAGATTACCAGACGGAGAGGAAAATTTTATAATGATAAGTTTCTTATTAAAGTTATTAGGCGACCCTAACGAGAAAAAAATTAAAAATATAATGGGGATAATTGACCATATTAATGCTCTTGAACCTCAGTTTGAAAAGATGACTGATGACGAATTGAAAGCTAAAACTGACGAATTTAAGGCTATTTTAGCAAAACGTCCCACATCAAACGATTTCAAAACGGATAGAAAACTTGAAAAAGAAGCTCTTGATAAAATTTTGCCTGAAGCTTTTGCAACTGTAAGAGAAGCAGGTAAACGTGTTTTAAATATGCGTCATTTTGATGTTCAGCTTATAGGCGGATATTTTTTACACAATGGTCATATCGCAGAGATGAGAACAGGTGAAGGTAAAACCCTTGTTGCAACTTTACCGGCATATTTGAACGCCCTAACCGGAAAAGGTGTACATGTTATTACCGTAAATGACTATCTGGCTAAACGTGACAGCGAGTGGATGGGTAAGATATATAAATTTTTGGGGCTTACAGTCGGCGTAATTTTATCCGGCGGTCGAACCGCAGATGATTTTGCTGCTAAAAAAGCCGCTTATGACTGTGATATTACTTACGGAACAAATAATGAATTCGGTTTTGACTATCTGCGTGATAATATGGCCGCAAGTCTGGATATGCTTGTTCAAAGACCTTATAACTACGCTATTATCGATGAAGTTGACAGTATTTTAATTGATGAGGCCAGAACTCCGTTAATTATCAGCGGACGTCTTGAAAAATCCGCCGAAACTTATAAGCTTATGGCAAAAATTGCTCCTCAGCTTGAAAAGGTTAAGGATTACGAAGTTGATGAAAAAAATAAGAACATTATCTTGACGGAAGACGGTATTGACAGAGCACAGGAACTTCTGGGGGTTAAAGATCTTTTTGATATAAATACACAGTATGCACACCATCTTTTGCAAGCCCTGAAGGCAAAAGAATTGTTTGTCAAAGATACTGACTATGTTGTTAAAAACGGCGAGATAATGATTGTTGATGAATTTACGGGACGTCTTATGGAAGGCAGACGCTGGTCAGACGGACTTCATCAGGCAATCGAAGCAAAAGAAGGGGTTAAAATTCAGGATGAAACCCAAACACTTGCAAGTATTACATTCCAGAACCTGTTCAGATTATATCCGAAATTATCCGGTATGACAGGTACTGCGATGACAGAAGAAGCTGAATTCGGAAAGATTTATAACCTTGAAGTTACTACAATCCCGACTAATAAGCCTGATATAAGAATTAATTATCCTGATGTTATTTATAAAACGGAACGCGCAAAATTCAATGCGGTTATAGAAGATATTATACAAATGCATAAAGCAGGAAGACCTGTTCTTGTCGGTACAATCAGTATTGAAAAATCAGAATATGTATCGGCACTGTTAAAACAGCGAAAAATCCCTCATCACGTTTTGAATGCCAAACACCATGAGAAAGAAGCTTATATTATAGCGCAGGCAGGTCGTGTCGGAGCTGTTACAATTGCGACGAATATGGCGGGCCGAGGAACAGATATTCTGTTAGGCGGTAACGCGGAATTTCTTGCAAAAGATATGCTTGACAGCAAGGGGATAACTCCTGACAGTCCAAATTACGAAGAAGAAAAAAATAAAGCGCTAGCAGAAGCACGTGCAATAACAGAAGCTGAACATGCAAAAGTTGTGGAAGCGGGCGGATTACACGTTATAGGTACAGAACGCCACGAATCCAGACGTATTGATAACCAGTTGAGAGGTCGTGCGGCACGTCAGGGGGATCCGGGTTCTACAAGGTTTTTCCTTTCAATGGAAGACAATTTGATGAGAATTTTCGGCGGCGAAAAAATGATGGCTTTGATGGATATGCTCAACGTTGAAGAAAATATGGCTATTGAAAATACGCTTATTACAAAACAAATTCAATCAGCACAGAAAAAAGTCGAAACTTATCATTTTGATATAAGAAAATCTGTTCTTGAATATGATGATGTTATGAATATTCAGAGGGAAAAATTCTACGCACAACGCCGTAAAGTTCTCGCAGGAAAAGATCTGTCAGAAGATATTTACTATATGATAGAAAAAGAAATTGACAGACTTTTAAGAAGCTACATTGCTCCTGAACTTCATCCTGAAGAATATGTTTACGAAGATTTGCAGACAATGATAAAAGAACTTCATTCAATTATTCCGCAATTGTCCGGAATTCAGGTTTCCGATGTTCAGAATTTGAGATTTGAACCTATTTACGATAAGTTGAAATCTCTTGCAATAAGTGCATACAGACAGCATGAAGAAGAAATAATAAATTTCTATAATCAGGTTATTGCCCAGTATGATCCGGATGCGGAGTTGCAGGAACCATTCAGCGATAATAATGTTGTAAGAAACCTTGAAAAAGACATCCTGCTTCGTGTTGTTGATAACAAATGGATTGATCACCTTCATAATATTGATATGCTGAGAGATGGTATCGGCCTTCGTGCATACGGACAGAAGGATCCGTTGATTGAGTATAAACGCGAAGCTTATGATTTGTTTAACAAAATGATGTATGAAATTCAGGGTGATACCGTAAAACACCTGTTTAGAACCAAATTTGGGATACAGGTTATCGGACCTGATAATGAAGATGTGGCCTAGTAGGGCAGCTTATGAAAAATATTAGAGTTACTCTAAGTTAATGTAAAATTTACAAAATAAAGTTTTATACGTAGCAAAAAAAATCTTGTTCAAGTATTATATTTTATATGATTGTGTACACGAATAAAATAAGTAATTCGTATCCTATGCGGATTGCTTTTCAAAATTTAAATAACAAATCTGCTGTTGACATCAATAAAGACAATACTTCTGTTTCGAATGGTGTAAAAATTGCCGGTACTCTGGCAGGACTTGCCGTATTAGGTTATACAGGCGTAAAATTTTTCAGGCAGAAGCCAAATTCTGTGAATTTGAATCAGGATGTTATACCACAGGAGTTTTTAGATAAATTCAGAGGATGGCTTGGTGAAATCAGAAATATAAAAGCTGCTGTATGGAAATCTGACGGACCTGTTTCCAAATGTGTTGAAAATCCCGAAGCTTCTGCCTGTTTAAGTAAACTTGATAATTTAACACCGCTTGAGAAAAAAGCGTTTGTCAAAGAATATTGTGACATGACAGGTTTTCCTAATCTTGAAAAAGTCAGCACAAATATTGATAAAGAAATTTTGAATACAATTGATAAAATCAGTGAAGAAACAGGCCAAAAACCTTTATTTGTCGGGTATGACATAAATAATTCAGTCGGCCGCCACAGGGCATTACCGGGGAGTGACTGCGACGGATTAATGATAGTTTATAATACTGATTATCCCGGTCCTATATGGGATGTTACATTAAGGTTTGGTGATACAATCAATCAGAGAATGGTAAATATTACGGGAACTCATTACCCTGACGTACTTGGTATTGAGTTTTTAAAACAAAGTATTTCAAAGGCAGATAACATATTTTCTAAAATCGCAACACCGGAAAAAGTAGAGCAATACGAGAAAAATCTGACTTATGACGGTAAGAGTTATGTACAGGCCGCTCAGTTTAATATTGACATAGCCCGGCATTTAGATAAAAAAGCCAGAGACGAAGTCTGTTGGGCCGGATTTTTTGTAGAGATGCTGAGGGCAGGAAAAGTTTTGTTAAATAATATTTCACCTTCTGATATAGATTTTATTAAACGGTCGGCTCTGTATAAATACAGTAATACAGCCCGGCAAGAAGGTCTGAAAAATATACTTAAGCCCAAGCTTGAGAACAGGACGATTCTTAGCAGACGTTTTCCGGATATAAGTGATGAAGAAAAGTTTGAAGTATGCCGCGACTTATTAAGAAATTCGCTTGGAGTTAAGTCGGAAAATACTACCGAGGGGGCTTTTGAAGAGTTCGATATGGGTGATATTCTTGAAATGTATAAAAAAATTTCTAATTTTTGCGGTTAAATTTTATTAGCATTTCTGTTATTAATTGCTATTTACTTAAAGAATGGTTATAATTTTTATATGGAATTTCAACTTGAAATATGGCTTCAGGATTTTACCAAAAAGCTGTTTGATGAATTTAGTTCGCGGATAAAATTTATCGGGCTTCAGGGAAGCTACAATCGCGGAGAAGCAACACCTGAAAGTGATATTGATATTGTTATAATTATTGATAAACTATCCTTTGAAGATTTAACGGCTTATAAAAAGATAGTTGCTTCAATGCCGTATTCCGAAAAAGTCTGCGGATTTATATCAGGCGAAAAAGAAATATATAACTGGCCAAAGTTTGATTTATTTCAGCTTTTGAATGATACGGTTTCTCTGCATGGAAATTTACAGGATTTTATACCTGTTATCAAACGGAATGACATTTTGGATTCAATAAAAATTAATACCGCAAATCTCTATCATCAAATGTGCCATTCTTATTTGTTTGAAAATAAGAATACGAAAGTTTTATATCAAGGTTATAAAAGTGCATTTTTTATTCTTCAGGCTTTGTATTATTCAAGAAACACTGAATATATAGGTTCAAAAAATGAACTTGTAAATCTCCTTGAGGGCGAGGATAAAGAGGTTTTGCTGGTCAATATGAACTGGAAATCATTAAATGTGTCTGCAAACTCTGATTTTTATTTTGAAAAAATTATAAACTGGGCAAGTAAAAATATTTAATTGCATTTTTGCTTGAAATTTTAACCTATGCGACACGCGGTATGGAAGAATACAGAGGTTTTCCCGAATTTATGAAAGCTGTTGAAAAATTACAGAAAACAAGGCCTGA
>CALUUR010000065.1 GCA_944324015.1 Candidatus Gastranaerophilales bacterium | reverse complement strand
CTTCTGAACAATCTTACAGACGGCGTGTCGTCAATACTCGGGGAAACTCTTGAACGCAAATTTGAAAGAGCTTCTTTATACATGCTGTACCAGTAACTAAAACGAACATGTTCCGGATTGCCTTTCAGCTTCATACAAGCCCCGTAAACAAGTATAGGCTCGACATAAGGAGCAGGGATTAAAGAAGAATCTTCCTCTTCTTCCATCTGTAATTTTTCCAAACCTTGTGAATTTACTGCACAATTTTTTGTATAATATAAAATTTCTATAGTTTTGTCCTTATTAAAAACAGGAAACAAAATCTTATCATTAAATAAACTATACGTATTTTGAGGCTGAGCATTAACAAAGAATGTTTCAAAGTCCTGATAATAGTCAAATTTCACTCCGTCTGCGATTACTGCTTCTATTCGTCCCTCTACCGTATTATCAATTTCTCCGGTTTGGACAGGTAAAGTTATTGTTTGCTTTCTGATTAAAAAATTCCATCTGTCAGAACCGCATACATCAGTATTGACAATATTTAAAATATTTTTTAACTTTTTATGGTCATTTTTTGTTAATTCCGCAAAAGCATTAACCTGTTTATAATTTAATTCCACAAGACATTTATTAATAAGTTCCAAATAGTTCATAAATTTCCTTTCGTTGCTTTTAAGAAAAAACAGCCTTAAAAAAGACTGTTTTCCCTTAAAAGTTTTTTGAATTTTGCTATTTTATAAGACCTTTCCTTAACTGGTCCATAATCATACGTTCATATTTAGCAAATTCTGCACCACTCATTTTGCCGATTTGTTCACGGGTAAAAACCAGATTCTTATTACCGTCGTAAGCAGAATTTTGTGCATAAGCACGAAGTTTTTGCTTAGCGGCTTCGTTTTCGCTGTTTAATGTTTTTTCGTGATTTTTTTCTCTCAAGTATCTTTCAATAGCGGTATTTTCAATTTTTTCTACCAGAGCTGATATCTTAGAGAGTTCATCCTTATCAAATGCGGCATTTGAGTTTTTCAGGTAATCAAAAACGTCAAGTCTTCCGTCTCTGTTAAAAAATTCCGGAACGACATCAACTGCCGGAACATTTTGAGCTACAGAAGGAGCTTGCTGCATCATATTAACAGGGTTCTGACTGTTCTGTTGACTTAATGTATACTTTTCAAACGCCTTTTTAGTAACATAATTCATTAAATTTTGTCCTTGTTCTTGCGTCATTGCTCCTGTTTGTACAAGATTTTCAATAACCTGAATGTCTTTTAAAACCGTTTGTTTTATTGATTGTAAATCATTATTCAACGGCTGATTTCCGCCCGCCGCAGTTTGATTACCGGCGCAGGATGAAAGATTTTCTATATTTGTCGGATTCATAGTACCTCACTTTTCATATATTCCACTGCAAATTCAACCGCATCATCAATAAAAGATGATAAAAGCATTGAAATCAGCGGTTTTAAAGGAGCAAACACAGGGATATGACTAACAATATATTCAATAGCCATAGCCTTTTTCTCCTGTCCTTTTTGACTTCCGAGAGTTTCTTCCGCCTTTACGACAGCAGTTTTTGCAAGCTCCTTAATAGTTTCCTTTAATTTACCAAACATAATTTTCCTCATTTTTTTAATAATGCATCTCCGAATAAATTATCGAAGATGCATTCGGGGTATAAGAAGCAATTAGCTGTTATTAATCACCTGTTGGTGCAGTAACTACCATTTTAGCTAATGCATTCGGCTGGACAACTTTTGCTCCGTATAAATATAAGCCTCTTACAAGATCAGAGAAGCTGCTTTGATCTCTTAAGCTTTCAATTTTAGCAAGCTGAGATGCAAAAGTGATAGCTTCGTTTGTACCCGCTAGAACATAATATTTGCCCGAAACGGCTGTCAAGTTAGTACTTACAAGAACATCCATGCCGGCAATTCTGCCGATTGCACCTTCTCTCAAAGTTTTATCCGCAACATTGTGTGCACCGATAAATTCAGAACTTTGAAGGAGATAAGATTCAATAGTCGGGTTAATAACAACCCATGGTCTTGTACCTGCAGTTACGGCATCTGAATTTTTCAAGCACAGAGCAAGCTCTACAAATTTTGAGTAAATTGTAGTCTTGTCAAGAGAAACTGCTGAAGATTCAGAGCCTACAGTATTTGCGGTCGTAACATTTGAATGCAATGAAAGCAGATAAGCATCCTGCACTTCTTCAATAGCTTTTTTTGCATTTCTAAGATGAGCTTCCATAATATCAGTGTTTGCCTGAACCTGAGCAACATCATTAATTTTAAATGCAAAGAATTTTTTCTGATCAATTACAAGATCCAAAGATGTAGGTGCTAATTCCTTATATTCAAGCGTATCAGTTCCAAGAGTCGAAATAGTTACGTCAGCAGGCTGAATAATTTTCACTTTATCGCCCTGATTTTTAATCTCGCCTTCCCAGTTCCTGTTAACACATTGGAGCATAACACACTCTTTTGTAAGCATGTTGTTTAATTTTTGGCTCCAAATTTCCGGAATAAATGCGGAATAAGCATTTGTTGAAGTTCCTTCTACCATTTTTTGTTTCCTTTCTTTTGTTAAACTAGTGTAAATATGAGTAGTGCAAATATTCAAAATTAGTCATCATTATAAATTTCTCTGAACTGAAGACCGATAATAGCGCATGACTGACCGGAATTTTCCCCTGATACACAGAGCTGTATTGAGTAGTTTGATTCAGATATCTCGGCTTTTTCCATAGTATCTTTGTTTACCGGCCAAACCGGATAATTTTCATCATCTTTAGCCCAGTGACATGGAAGACTTTCTGACATTGTTTCATCCGCCCATATCAAATGTTCCGGATGTACGGAATAAATTCTTTCCGGATCATCGGCTATTTCACCGTCATAATCTTTATATACAGAGAAATTAAAGTCATTATCATTTTCTGTATCAAGCAGAAAATAAAACTCATCTATCATTTTTCTGTGGTGAGCATTTGTAATTGCAAGAAACGGCGATTTCCACATAAATTTAATAACCTGACCGTTAAAAGTTGTTCCAAAATCTTCTCTGTAAATATTTCCTGAACTGTCTGCCGTATAAACATTTCCGTCATAGATACAGGCAGTTACAATATTTTGCGGCACAACACGCTTGTACCAGGCCTTATTAACATAGTCATTTATCCATATCGTATGAAAATAATCATCATCCGCATAAGGGAAGAAATACCACATCTGGCTTTTCTCCTCATAATGAAGACATATCGTATTTTCAAGTTTTCCGAAAGACGAAAATTCTTCTTTGATTTTCAAAGATATTTCGTTCCCCAGCTGAATTTGGTTTAGTTCTCCAACCTGTTCAAGAGCAAAAATTCCGTTGCTTAAAAAGTATTGTTTATTTTCAACATTTGCAATAGCTTTAGGGGCTACAGCTCCTTTATTAGCAAACAAAGTAATTGCAAAATCATCGGGACTGGTTCCTGTCAAAAGATAAACACTGTCTTTTTTATAAATTGCAAGATAATCTTTATACATTTTCAAGGCCGTAATAGAACCTGTGTCTGTATGAAATTCGTTTATATACCCTGCATCATTTTCAGTTGTAAAATCATTGTATGTACCGAGAGCCGAGTAATAAATCGTTGCATCCTTTGCGACCCAGACTCTTCCTTTATAAACTGCAAGAACCCCGCCTGTTAAAACATTATCTGAAAGGTCCGTTAAATTACAGTCTACAACTTCATAAGAGCTGTTATTTTTTATGTAAAATAACCCGTCACTCTCGCTCATTATAAGTATACCGTTTAAAAAGTTTAAAAATACAGGTTTTACCCCTGTAAGAGTTTTATCAACAAGAATTTTTTCAGCTGTAACTTCATTATAAATATAAATTTTTCCTGAACCCGTTGTTATAACAAGCTTGCTCTTATCATAAGCAGACATTTCGGCAATTCCCGTAATTTCTTCTTCAACCGTTATGAATATAGAATTACCCTTCTGCCTGATAATACCTCTGTTTTGAAATATTTCGACATTCTCAGCATCTGTCCAATAAATCTTTTTTGTATCAAGCCCGAGTTCTGTTTTTGTCAAAGACTGGTTAATCCCGCCTGCTAAATTATAGTAAGAAACTTCCATTTATACCCCCTTTAACATATACCATTTAATTTTTGAACGAATAAAACTGCCAATTTCCTCCTGAGCAACCCATGGATAAGGCGGGAGATATATAATATCTATTTTTCCGGCAGATGTTGTCTTTGGATTTTTTACTCCAAACTCGTAATGTGTCATTACAGTCTGCACTGTAACATCTATTTTGTACTTCTTGCAAAGCTTTGCACAAAATTCCATCGCGCTTTCAAACTGTTTTTTTAAAATCGGATAATTACCAACAGAATTTTTATTTTTAAATCCTGCCATTGCGCAAAATGCAACTCCTATGCTTCCGGTATTTCCGCCGCCTGTGTGTGCGGCATATTCCCCGACTTTGCAGAATGCATTATCTTCAGGCTTAAATTTGCCATTATGAACATTGCCGTCTTTGTCAATCAAAAAATGATAATGTTTTTTTTCAAATTCTGTCGGATAATATACTCCCGCACTCCAATGTATTATTATTCTTTTCATAAAATTCCTCTAACCATTCCTTATTCATAAACTTATAAATTATCACAGCATGTGTCCGATTTTGGGCATTTAATTTTAAAATTGTTTTATCAATATGATTTCTTACTGTGCCATAGCCAATATTGAGTTTTACAGCAATCTGCTTATCAGAATATCCGAGTGCTACCAAAGATAATACCTTTTCTTGCATAGGAGATAGTAACATTGTTCTTAATTCCCTTTTTTAAATTTTACATTTAGCGTACTAAAAAATATCCAAATTTCATTCATAATAATTCCGTTCAAAAAAAAGAGGGCGGGTAATCCGCCCAGAGAGTAAGATAATTTTAAGGATTTATTTTCAGGTCTTTATTTTCTGCCAATCCAATTTTTAATGTTCTCAAATTTGAATAGCATCTTTTTTTTACACCAAATTCATTATAATTAAGGTAGAATTTCCCTGTATTTATCTTGTTATAACTAATTGAACGAATTTCATATAAAATAAAATTTTTTAACTTTTCAAAAAATATTTTTGCTTTCTTGTTAACTTTCCTGACAATAGAAATATTATCACTATCATCAATTCTTGTAAGCTGAACAACGGTATGTCCGCACACAGGACATTTTGCCAGATAATCAAGTTCACACACAACAAAATTATCCTGCGGAACAAGACGAAAAGTTCTTGTCTTATGCAGAGCACCGCAGCAGTGTATATAACCCATACTACTATCCCCGTACAGTGGTAAACAATTTTGCCGTCTTTGGGCGTGAACCTTAACCACATTTTCAGTATAACGCATCTTGAGGTTTTGAAAAGTCCACATTTCTGTATGCATGAATTCATATCCATGTTTTCATGGATAAATTATAATTGACCAAACATAAAACAATGAATCTCTGCGTTTATTATGAGAATGACAGATAAAACGCACCTTGTTGAACTATTTTACAATCAGTTCACAGCACATCTGGCAGGCACCAAATACCTTTGAAGCCCTTAAATTTTTTCTGAAACACCTGTAATGAGGAAGGTTAAACACATCCTTCAAAGGCATATCCTTAACGTTCCCAATTTTTTGCGACAGACAGGGGTAAACATCACCCTGCGGATTTATCATCATATTGGAATAAGGATACATACACGGCTTATAAATCTCAGATAAAGGTCTATCTGCAGGAGTATTAAAAAATTCCTCAATCTTTGCAAGCGGGTTCGCTGAATACTCAAACTTCGGAGAAAATCTTATTTTAACCTTTGAATTTTTACTCAGACTGTCCAATTCTCTATAAACTTCCTTAAAATGCTCCATATCAAAATATTTTTCAATTGGATAATTTGCATTAAATTCAGGGACAAAACTATCAAACAATACAGAATTTTGTTTCAAATTATTATTTCTCAAAAAAGAAATCGAAAGGAAATTAAATTTCTTTTCATCACACATTTTATAAAGTTTCACTAAATCGTCAAGATTATTTTCCAGAACAATTGTTTTAATATCAACCATCGGACGTTTTTTGCGGGAATTCATAGTATCAAAATTATTCATTATTTTATCCCAGATGCCGTCTTTTGCACGGTTTATGTCATGATTTTTGCCGTATCCGTCCAGAGATACAGACAAAAGCATCATTTTACTTTTTATAAATGCATCAATAATTTCATCATTAATTAAAATACCGTTTGAAACAACATTGAGTTTTCCAAAAGTCTTTTTAGAGGTTTTCATTAAAATATCAATAAAATCTTTTCTTATTAACGGTTCTCCGCCTACAAGCGTAACAAAAGAATACCACGGTATTTGATCAATAATCTTAAACCACTCATCAGTTGTCAGTTCATCTTTTTTCCTGTCATCACCAACATAACAATAAGGACACTGAAGATTACACCTGTATGTCAATTCAAAAAAATACCGTAAAGGTATAGGAGCAAGCCCGCTTCTACTGTTATAAGAGGGCAACGCATAAAGATTTCTCCCGATATCAAACAAATTTGATAGATTTACCATACTAACCGCCGATTAAAATTAAACTTACCCATATAACAAGAATTCCCGAAATAATCCCGACAATTGACTGGTGCCAGTCACCGTATTCTTTAGCTAACGGTAATAGCGTATCAAATGAAATATAAATCATAATACCTGCAACCGCAGCCATCAAAACGCCTATTAATGCCTGCGGAAGGAATAATCCAAAAACGAACATTCCAACAAGAGCCCCTATGGGTTCTGTTATGCCGGACAATGCCGCATAAAGCATTGCGTAGCGTTTTTTACCCGTAACATGATACATAGGCAGAGCAACCGAAATACCCTCCGGAATATTATGAATAGCAATAGCAATACCAACCGAAAGCCCGAGTGTAATATTTTGAGTAGTAGTGAAAAAAGTCGCCATACCCTCAGGGAAATTATGAACACAAATTGCAATTGCAGTAAACAGTCCTGCACGCTTAATTTTGTAATCTCTGTGTGAAGGTTCGTCAGGATGCAAAACATCATCAGTATCGATATGGTCTGGAAGAAAATAGTCAATGAGAATTGCGACAACCAAACCTATTATAAACCCTGCATAAGCAAGCCACTGAGAGGTATTAGGGAAATTCACCGATAAGAGTTTCTCTGCCTCGGGAATCATATCCATAAAAGAAACAAAAATCATAACACCTGCAGAAAATCCCAATCCTACAGAAAGTGATTTCAGATTATCTTTTTTGACGATAAAAGCAATAGCACCGCCAATTGCAGTAGACAAACCTGCAAACAGGGTAATTAATAAAGCGGGGACAACATTCTGCGGTAAATTCATAATTAAATATTTCCTTTCGAAAAAATTGTACCACAAAAGTATTATTAAATATCAACATCTTTCATCATATCAACAAGTGTGCTTATTGTAGTTTCCATACTTACTATATCCGATGTTCTCTGCTGAAGAAAAGCATTAATCTTCGGCATCATCTCAATTGCAGTATCAAGTCTGGGATTTGTTCCGGGCTGATACATACCGACATCAATCAAATCCTTGTTTTCTCTATATAATGCCATAATTGCACGCATCTTACCTGCCGCTTCCCTGTGTTCCGGAGTAACAATAGACGACATAAGCCTTGAGATACT
>CALUUR010000064.1 GCA_944324015.1 Candidatus Gastranaerophilales bacterium | reverse complement strand
ACTCTTATACCTTTGTCGCGCATTTTTTTGTAAACTTTTTCAGCAAAGTCAATGTGTTTTTCGTTGCTGATTGGAACAATTGCAACTTGTGTAGGTGCAAGCCATGTTGGGAATGCGCCTGCGTAATGTTCAATTAAGATACCATGGAAACGTTCCATTGATCCGAAAATTACACGGTGTAACATTACAGGTGTTTTCATCTGCCCGTCTTTGTCCTGATATTTAATGTTAAATCTTTCAGGAAGGTTGAAATCGAGCTGAATTGTTGCACACTGCCATGTTCTGCCGATTGCATCTTTAACCTTGAAGTCGATTTTTGGACCGTAAAATGCTCCGTCACCTTCGTTAATATCGTATTTCATTCCGCGTCTGTCCATTGCTTCTTTTAAGCCGGCTTCTGCTCTGTTCCAGTTTTCAATTTCTCCTACATAACTTTCGGGACGTGTTGAAAGTTCAACTTCAAAAGACATATTGAATATTTTCATTGTATCTGCAACAAAGTCAATAATCTCATTAATCTCATCAACTAATTGTTCGGGGGTGCAGAATATATGTGCATCATCCTGTGTAAATCCTTGAACACGTGTCAGGCCTGATAAAGCTCCTGATTTTTCTTTTCTGTATACAGTTCCGAGTTCTGCCATTCTTAAAGGTAAAGACCTGTATGAATATCTGTTTGCCTGATAAATCAAGATATGGAATGGACAGTTCATCGGTTTTAAGATAAATTGGTCGTCACTGTCTTCATCTTTTTGTATAAAGAACATATTTTCGCGGTAATGGTCTGCATGGCCTGAAATTTCCCATAATTTTGATTTTGCGATATGCGGAGTATTTACGATTACATAACCGCGTTTTCTGTGTTCTGTTCTCCAGTAGTTTTCAATTTCTTCTCTGACAACTGCAAGATTCGGGTGCCACAAAACAAGTCCGCCGCCTAGTTCTTCTCTTGTTGAAAATAAATCAAGTTTAGCGCCTAATTTTCTGTGGTCGCGTTTTTCTGCTTCTTCAAGAAAATGCAGATAATCAGCTAAGTCTTCTTTTGTCCAGAAAGCTGTTGCATAAATTCTCTGGAGCATTTTGTTATTTTCATTCCCTCTCCAGTAGGCTCCTGCTACTTTAAGGAGTTTAAATGCATTAGCTTTAATATATGAGGTATTCGGAAGGTGAGGCCCTGCGCAAAGGTCGTTGAACAATACATTCCCGTCTTTATCTTTTGTTAAGTATAAAGTCGGGTTGTCATTTTTGTGTTCTTCCAACAATTCTGCTTTGTAAATTTCACCTTCTGCTTTAAATTCAGCGATTTGTTTTTCAACATCAGGGATTACATATTTTTCAAATGTAAGATTTTGTTTAACGATGTTTTTCATTTCTTCTTCGATTTTTACAAGATCTTCCTGAGTAAAAGCATGACCATCGGTTAAATCAAAATCGTAATAAAAACCGTTTTCAACAGCCGGTCCGATTGCCAACTTCGCAGACGGAAACAGCTTTTGAACAGCCTGTGCCATAATGTGTGATGTTGAGTGTCTTAAAACACTTAAAGTTTCGTTGTTTTTTTCCATAAATATCCTTTCGTACCCTGTTTGGGTTATGGCAAATTCTGTTTAAATAACAACTCTTTATATAAACTTCCTTTACCCCCGGGGTGGATCCCCCTAACTGCTACAATTAAGGTTATACTACCAATATAATATAATTACAAGTTTATTTCTTGTAACAAAAAGTTACACAGTTTTGCAGGCATGATATTATTTGTTGTAAAATATCATTATTATTTTTTATATAGAAAAGAGGTAAATTAATGAACACAGCTGTTTTGGTAGGCAGGGTCGGCAGAGATGCGGAAATAAGATATTTTGAATCAGGAAAGGTTAAGGCTAATTTTTCAATTGCCGTAAATCGCTGGGATCCTAAAACAAAATCAGAAGTCGCTGACTGGTTTAATATCGATGTGTGGGATAAACTTGCTGAATTTGCGGGTGAATATGTGAAAAAAGGCGTTCAGGTTGTTGTTGACGGGAGAATAGGCCAGAATAAGTGGACAGACAAGGCTACAGGCAACGACAGAGAGAATTTCTTAATTATTGCAAACAGTATAAGATTATTAGGTTCAAAAAGAGATGTTCAGGAAATATGATAATCAATTCTAACATTGTAGGCATAATTGCAGATGATTTGACAGGCGCTAATGATACCGCTTTACAGTTTCATTTGAAAGGAGCAAGTACACAAATTTTGCTTTCAGATGAGATTGAACCGTTAAATGTTAAAGGAACGCAAACCTGGGCTATTTCTACAGAGTCACGTAATGTAGAGCCGCAAACCGCTTATGAAAAAGTTGTTCGGGCCGCACAAATGCTGCAAGAGAAAATTAATCCTGACTATTTTTATAAAAAAATTGATTCAACAGTCAGAGGAAATATTGCAGTTGAAGTCCTCGGGCTTATGGATGCTCTGGATTATGATGCCGCAATAGTTGTTCCTGCTTTTCCTGCTGAAATGCGGACAACGGTAGGAGGGTATCATCTGTTAAAGGGTGTTCCTATTGAAAGAACGGAAATGGCAAGAGATCCGCATTCTCCAATATTTGAATCTCACCTGCCGACACTTTTAAAATCTCAAATTTTGCCTGAATATCAGGATTTGGTAAGCCAGATTGAACTTAAAACTGTTATGAAGGGTGCAGGCCCGATTTTGCAAAAAATAAATGAGTTAGTCAATGCAGGCAAAAAGCTTATTGTTGCAGATGCTGTTTCTACTGTTGATATTGAACAGATTGCACTTGCAATTAAAAAAAGCGAAAATAAAATTCTTCCTGCTGGAACATCAGCTTTTGCTCAGGCTTTGAGTGAATTTTGGCTTGCGGATTTGGATAGTCAGCATATAATAAAAACTTTTCCCAGACTGCCGAAATTTATTGTATCAGGCAGCGCCACGCAGATTACCGCAAACCAGATAGATAAGCTTGAAAAAAGTGACGAATTTGAAGATGTTCTCTCAATCAGTCTTGATTTAAAGACAGTTTTGAACGGTGTTACGGATGATGTAGTAAACAGAGTGGTTGCAAATCTTCGTTTTGACAATACTGTTATTGTTCATACTTCAAATTTAATCAAAGAATTCGACGGCTTTTCGGAAGATTCTTTAAATGCGGAATTAACCAAGTCTAATCTCGCAACTGTTATTACGGATTTTCTTGCAGAGCTTACAAAACGTGTTATAAGCCGTAAGGAAACAATCCTTATTACTCTCGGCGGGGAAACATCTTACAAATGCTGTAATGCAATTGATGCCTGTCAATTACAGCTTGTAGATGAGGTCGCTCCTGCTATCGCATTATGTTTGGATCATAACGCGCAGTGGATTGTTACAAAGTCGGGAAATCTCGGTAATGCGAATACATTAGTGGATATTCTAAAATATTTTGATACTCATGGCGGTTTGCAGGATGTATAAGATTGCAATTACAACCGGTGATCCTAACGGTATCGGGGCGGAGATTACTATAAAAGCTCTGAATAAGCTTGATTTACCCGAGGATAGGGTTCTGCTTGTATCTAATAAAAAAATACTTGATTTTTACGGCAGATTAAATCGCAATTATGAGATTATTGAAATTCCGTATCAAGCCCGTATTTTACCGGGTCAAATAGACAAAGATGCAGGCGAATTTTCGTTTAAATCGGTAAAGAAAGCATGTGAGATAAAACCGCGTGCAATTGTTACGGCTCCTGTTGCCAAGAACGCTTTATACCTTGCCGGTTATAAATTTAACGGCCAGACGGAAATTTTGCAAAAGTATCTTGCACATGATAATCAGCTTGCTGAAATGTTGTTTGTTGCGGGAAACTTCAGAGTTCTCCTTCTGACACGTCATGTTGCGCTAAAAGATGTTCAACTTACAAAAAGTATGGTTGTTGAAAAAGTTTTGAACTTAAAAGACTTTTTTGTGGAAAAACTCGGGATAATTGAACCAAAATTTGCACTTTGCGGTTTTAATCCTCATGCAGGTGAGGACGGAATTTTGGGGCGTGAAGAAATCGATATTTTAATCCCTGCGGCAGAAGAATTGCAGGCTAAAGGAGTGAATATTACAAATCCGCTACCTGCTGATACGTTGTTTATAAAGGCTTTAAAGTATGACTGTTGTATTGCAAATTATCATGATCAAGGATTAATTCCAATAAAAACAATTGCCGGTGATAAAACTGTTAATATGACGATAGGGTTGGATATTATAAGAACGTCGCCGGGACATGGCACTGCTTTTGATATTGCAGGGAAAAATATTGCTGATGAAACAGGTATGATTGAAGCAATAAAAACGGTTTTGATGTTGTAAATTCTTATAAAATGATTAGAAAATTTTTATGTAAAAATTTTTTAATAAACGGTCTAATAATCTTATATTTGTGTTTAAATTTACTTAATTAAATTTACTTAATAAGGGGTGTGAATATGAGTAAAGTAGGATCTATTGTTGTAGCTGTTCTAGTTGCGGGAACATTTTTTGGTGTATACCACAATAATAAACAAATTAAAAAGTTGAGAACTGATGTAGAAACACTTGATTCTGGACGATATAAAGAAGCTTGTAAACGACTAGATGGTCAGTTAATAAGTTATCCATCAACTCCGGAAGATTTTACGCATAATACTTATAAAGAAATAGATTTCTGGGAAAATGAGTATAAAACTGCAGTAGATTCTATTGATAGTATTAGACAGGCAAAATCAGCCCGCCAGAAGGCATTAATTGAAAAAATGAGAATTGACGGTTTATCTAAAAAGGCATACTTGCTTGGCGCTCAAAATGTTCGCGACAGCTTAAATTTAATCAATAGTCCATTAATGGCTGATAAAAATTATAAACAAGCTTATTATAACGGGGTAAAAATGGTGCGTGACAGCATAAAAAATGCTCAAAATGTAAATAAAATGGAAAATTTTGCTAAAAAAGCTTATAATAAAGGTGCCAGAATGATACGTGACAGTTTAAAAGCTGCTTCTAAATTAAAATAAAAAAATTTTTTAATAAAAAACAACAACCTCTATTTCAGAGGTTGTTGTTTTTTATTGTCTATCTTATTTTTATGCAGCTGCTTTTGATTTTTTATCGTTCCAGAAATCAACAAGCATTGAACAGAAAAATATACTTGAATATGTTCCGATTGCAATACCGAGTATCATACAAAGAACAAAATCTTTTGTTGTAACGCCGCCAAAGAAGTATAATGCCAACAATGTTATTAATGTTGTTAAAGATGTATTGATACTTCTGGTTAATGTCTGGTTTACAGAAGCATCAACAATTTCTCCGAATGACATTTTCTTTGAGTAATATCTGAGGTTTTCTCTTATTCTGTCAAATACAACAATTGTATCATGAACAGAAAAACCTATAACTGTTAATACCGCAGTGATAAATAAACCGTCAATCTGTACGTTATACAATAGTCCGAGTATTGAGAAAATACCGCATACAAAAAGCACATCATGTAAAACGCCTAATATTGCAGCAAGCGCATAGTCAAATCTAAATCTGAAAGAAAGATATGCTACAATTCCTAAAAAGGCAAGTGTTACCGCAAGCAAAGAATTTTTGAACAATTCTTTCCCCATTGTAGGCCCTACTGAACTGACGGAAATCAATTCGGGATTTATGTAATCTTTTTGAAGCTGTTCTGTAATAACTTCTGTTGTGTTAGAATTTTTGTCAATAAATTTTGTTCTTATTGAAATAATAGAATTTATATTTGATTTTGTATTTTTCTGCTGTTCGCTGTTTACATTCAAAATTTGTATGTAAGGATTTTCTATCCCTGCTTTTTCAAGCTCTTCTCTTGTTCTTGCAACATCACTGTTTGAAAGTTTCTGTTCAAGCCCGTATTGCAAAATTGTTCCGCCTGTGTAGTCAATACCTACTTTCATAGGTGCGTGGTTAGGATATGTTACCGAAGAATAAATCATTGCAATAATTCCCGGTACAAGAAGCAGGCATGTTAATGCCATCCACCACCATCTGTATTTAACTATATGAACTAAATGTTTTCTTCCTGTATTAATCATTTTTTTATCCTTTCTGACAGTTTAAGTCAGTACTTTTTATTTTTTTTAGTCGCTTCGCTTTTCGTGAAATTTTTATAATCGATAAATTGTTTTTACATACGCTCGCGCCCGTTTTTTACGCTATTTATCAATTTAAGTTTTATTAATCCAAAATTCCGAAACGAGCTTTTTCTCGTTTAGTTTCGGTTGCTTCATAGCTTTGTCCGATTTCATCTTTTCTCAAACCGAACAAGCCGGGATGTTTAAGTTCTCCAGTTCCGAATATTAAGTGCATAAAGTTTTTGGTAACCGTAATTGCACTGAACATTGAAACAAGAACACCTATGGCCAGTGTCAAGGCAAAACCTTTAACAACACTTGTTCCTAAAAGATAAAGTATTGTACACGTAATGATAGTTGTCATATTTGAGTCAAAGATACTTGTAAATGCTCTGTCAAAGCCTGAATTGATAGCTGTGAAGAGGTTTCTTCCCGCCCGTAATTCTTCTTTGGTTCTTTCGAAGATAAGGATATTGGCATCAACCGCCATACCGATTGAAAGAATAAAACCTGCTATACCTGCAAGTGTTAGAGTTACAGGTATTGTTTTAAATAAAGCAAACAAAATTAAGCTGTAAATTATGAGAGCAATGTCTGCAATTAAGCCGGGTACATGGTAGAAAGCAATCATAAATATCATAACTGCAGAAAGACCGATGATACCTGCTTTTCTTGATTTTGCGATACTGTCTGCACCAAGTGTCGGCCCTACAGTATTTTCTTCAACAATTTTAGCAGGTACAGGTAATGCGCCGGCATTTAGAAGGTTTACCATACGTTCTGCTTCATCGTAAGCAAAACCGCTTTCTCCTCCTGAAATTTGGGCTTTACCGCCGTAGATTGCTTCATTTACTCTCGGAGCGGACTGGAGTTCCCCGTCAAAGAAAATTGCCATTTGCTGTCCGACAAGCGCTTTTGTTAAATCAGCAAATTTTTTGGCACCTTCTCCATTAAATTCCAGAGATACAACCCATTGGCCTGTGGCATCTGTACTGAGAGTTGATTTTGCAAGGTCTTGACCTGTCAGGCCGGTTGAAACCCAAATTGGTGTTCCGTCTTCTGCTTTCCCTTCTTTCTTAAACTCCAACTGTGCAGTTTCACCTATAAAAGCTTTTGCTTCTTTTAAATCAGTTACGTTTGGAATTTCTACCATTAATCTTTTGTCGCCAACCTGTTGAACAACGGTTTCTGCAACACCGAGTTTGTTAACACGCTGTTCAATCGCAAATTGCAGTCTGCTCATAACATCAGGAGTAATTTTTGCGATACTGTCGGTTGTTTCAGCTTCAAGAACAAGTCTTGAACCTCCGACAAGATCCAACCCTAATTTGGTTGGTTTAACGAAGATAAGTATTGTTGAAACAATTACTATCGCTACGATAAACCAGAACATTAAAATTTTGTTTTTCATTTTTTATAACCTCTTTATTGTATTTTTTTATATTATTTTAATAAAAATCAGAAATTTGTTATAACCCTTTCAGGCTAATCTTCATCAAATTCATCCAGAACCATAAAAAGTTCTTTCTTTTCAATAGAAGAAAGTTCTACAAGCGGTCGTCTGACATAATCTTCAATCAAGCCTTTACGTGCAAGAGCGGCTTTAACAGGCACAGGATTTGGCGCCATAAACAGTTTTCTGAATACGGGGTATAATTTTTTGTGCATATTTACTGCAGCCATAAATTCCCCTGTTTTATAGTTTCTTATCATTGATTTGATTTCCGAGCCGAAAATGTGTGATGCAACTGAAACAACTCCTCTTGCTCCGAGTGACATCATCGGAAGAGTTAAACTGTCATCGCCAGAATAAATTGAAAAATCTGAAGGACAGCAGATTTTCATTTCCGT
>CALUUR010000063.1 GCA_944324015.1 Candidatus Gastranaerophilales bacterium | reverse complement strand
AAATAGCTACCTGGGCTTTTTCTGCTTTTGCTTTTATAGCATCTATTTTTTCAGATTTAAAAGCTTTTGTTGCCATGTTTAGCTCCTTTGCCAGTATTCATTCGTCTTAAAAAAGACATTTATCGACCTTTTTATTACCCGAATACTAAAAAAGATTTTGCTTCTTTAATATTCAGACCGCAAAATCTAACAGGTTAACAAATCTAAGTAATATATTTCGACTGTTTCACCTCGGTTAGCTGGTATATTAAGGGGGGGGAAACAAGAAATTCTTCATTATCCCGAGGTCAGTTTTACTGCCCCACCCCCGCTAACTGTCTGCGGTTGTAAATTTATATTATATGAAAACAAATTAAAAATCAAGAGAGAAATTAACTTTTCTTAACCAATGTCCAAACTTCATATTCTTCGCCAATATTATATCTCCCTTTCAAAAAAGAAGTAAACATAGGCAGAGTATTGTATTTATAACGAATATTAAAATTTCCAAGACACACTGCTTCATTTTTATGATGAATTGTTAATAACTTTTCAAGTACCGGATAAACCTGTGTTTTAAACACAGTTTTATTATCATAAACATCAATTGAAATATATGCAAATACAAGCCATTTTTTCTTTTTCATATCTGCATTAATACGCTCAACTGAACTGTATATAAAATTAAGAAGGTTATCAACTTTTGAAAAATCATCTAAGAGAATAAGCATCTTATCATCTGTTTTGGCAAATCTGCAGCCGGTAATAGTCTTTAAAGAAGAATAAAATTCTGTAAAAGCCTCATCTTCAGTTTCTTTAACACCTGATTGAGGATCTCCGCCCCAAAATGCATCAACAAGCATGTTCTTTGCTGCAAATTGAATAAGTATTGCAACATTATTACATTTGAGGACTTCTTTTTCTATTTCCTTTTGCAGCTCTTTGTTAAATTTTTCTTCAATTTTCTCATTACATTCTTTTATATTTATATTTACTGAATCAATAGCCTGATATATATAATATTTGAATTTGGAAATAAGAAATACAAAAACAAGAGCAACTATATCAAAAAGCAGCAATGAACCGTCTACATACACTCCTCCAACCTCAACATCCCTGTCATAAAAAATTCTGACAAAATCTGTTATTGTATCTGCTAAAGGCCTGGCAAAACTAAAAATATCAGAATTTAATAAATTAAAAAACCAGTATGCTGCAGTCAGAAAAATAATAATCATTAATGCAATCTGAAGAATAAACAAAACATTAATTATAAATTTTAATAATTTTGATATAGTTTCATAAACCTTTATCATCTATTTCCTCAGCCTAATGATATATTATCAATTAATCTGACATCACCAATTTTCAACGCTATAAATACTATTGTATTTTTATCAGCAGACTTTTTTTCTTCCAGATTATCAGCATCCCTAAATTCCAAATATTCAAGAGAATGATTTTCATTCAGAAAAGAATATGCTGTTTCGGTTAAAGCTTTTACATCTTTTATACCATTATTATAACATGCTTTTATATTAAATAAAATCTTGCTTAAAGCAAGGGCATGTTCTTTATCCTGCTCCGACAAATATTTATTTCTGGAGCTTAAAGCAAGTCCGCTTTTTTCACGCACTATAGGACAAGGAATAATTTCCACCGGAATATTTAAATCTTTGACCATTTTTTTCAAAATTATTAATTGCTGCCTGTCTTTTTCTCCAAAGAAAGCAAAGTCCGGCTGTACAATATTAAACAATTTATTTACTACAGTACAAACCCCGTCAAAGTGCCCGACTCTTGATTTTCCGCATAATTTATTTACATAAAAAAACGGTGGAATAACATATGTCAAAAAATCATTTGATAAAATATGACCGTCGCCGTACATTTCCTTTGGCGATGGTGCAAAAACAATATCAACACCGGCGTCATTACAAAGATTTTCATCTGCATCAAGAGTTCTCGGGTATTTATCAAGATCTTCACCGGGACAGAATTGAATAGGATTTACAAAAACAGAAACTACAGTTTTATCACATTTTTCAACACTTTTTTTAATCAGGCTTAAATGCCCGTTGTGCAATGCGCCCATAGTTGGCACTAAACCTATTGTTAATCCGTCTTTTTTCCATTCTTTTATTTTTTCTCTGACTTCATCTATTGTATGAACTAACATAATTCCAAGCCTCACTTCTTAAACTATATTTTAACATAAAAATAATTAGCAAAAATTTTTTTGTTTGTTTTTTCATATTACAAAATTAAATCAAGGAGAAAAATATGCAAATTAATAGAGTTGACAACAGAACAAATTTTAGTGGAATTAAATTAAAATCTATTACAACACCGCTAAAAAAAATTGATATTTACAGTCTGGATTGCAGAGATAATGAATTTGTCAACCGTTTTGTAAGTGATATAAAAAATAACGGAGTAAACAAAAGAATTATTACAATTGGAAATGATTCACCTGAAAATATTACTTTAGATGCCTTAAAACAAGTTTCTAAAATAGAAAAAGACAGTTACACTCCAAAAGTATTAATAAGTGTTGAAGATGATAAAAATGTAACAGGTATTATTTGCGCAGAAAAAGAAGGTGATATGAAAGTCAGAGGAATGGCTGTCTGGAGTAAAGACAGCAATGCAAGAACCAGCCTTCTGCATACATTACTTGATGAAACTGAAAAATTACAAAAATTTTCTTTAATAATACCTGTTGACAAAATGACCAGACAAATGCAGGCATTTTGCAGGAAATTAGGTTTTATCAAACCAAAAGATTATCCGTCAGGCTATGTTGTAGATTTACCGGATATGGTGCATGTATTAACAAATTTGGAAAAGTTACCTGACTATAAAGTAAAAACTTACCAGCAAAATAATTTTACAAATCTTGAAAATTTAATAGATAATTATGTTTAAAAAACTTCATGATTAGAAGGAAATCTGCCTGTCTTAACATCATCATTAAATTTTTTAGCACATTCCAAAATTAATGATTTCATATCCCCATATTTTCTTGCAAATTTTGGTTTAAAATCAGAATATTTACCGAATACATCATCTGATACAAGCACCTGCGCATCACAGTATCTGCCAGCCCCGCACGAAATTGTCGGGACAGTCAAATGCTCTGTTATATATTTCGCACTTTCCTCAGGCACCATCTCCAACACAATGGAAAATACTCCTGCTTTTTCAAGCTGCTGTGCCTGCCTTAAAATTTCATCGGCTGCCTCCTGTGTTTTCCCCTGAATTTTATAACCGCCAAGAGTATTCAAAAACTGCGGAGTAAAACCTAAATGCCCCATAACAGGAATTCCCGTTTCTACAAGGCGTTTAATTACACCGATAATATAATCACTAAAACCCTCAATTTTAACCGCGTTTGCACCGAGTTTAATCATTTCGCCGCAATTTTTAACAGCAGAAGAAATGTCCGTATGATAACTTAAAAAAGGCATATCAGTTACAACCATTGCTCTTTTCACACCTCTTGCAACTGCTCCTGTAAAAATTGACATTTCATTCACACCAATCGCATGCGTTGTTTCATAACCAAGAGCAACCATAGCCAGACTATCACCTATTAAAATAATATCAATACCTGCTTCGTCAAGATATTTTGCTGTTGAATAGTCATAAGCAGTTAAAACAGAAAATTTTTCCTTATTATCTTTAAACTTTTGAATTGTTTTAACATTAACTTTTTTAATCATTATATATTACAGCCCTGTTTTTCAATATCTTTATGAGAAGGCAAAAAATTGGTTCTATCCTGTTTATGCTCTTTTCTAAACCAGTAATAAATTGCTCTTGCGACACGATTAGAACTGTGTCTGACGAAACCTTCTTTATTATCTTCAATAAGTTTTCTTGAAAATACTTTTATACCTGCTTTTTTCAAATTTTCAAAATCTACTTTAACAGGATAAGAACCTGACATTTGATATTTTTTAGCAAGATTTGACGGCATAAAATCATTTACAAGTACAGTATCAACAATTCTTTTACTTCCTGCATGTCTGATTAGAGCGTTCACATGGTCGCTCACAGAAAAACCGTCAGTCTCGCCCGGTTGAGTCATAATATTGCAGACATAGATTTTTTTTGCTTTTGATCTCGCAATTTCATGAGAAATTTCCGGTATTAAAAGGTTAGGAATAACACTTGTAAAAAGGCTTCCCGGCCCCAGAATAATTAATTCGGCATCTCGTATTGCAGTAATTACATCATCAAGCGCCTTACAGTTTTTAGGATCTGTAAACAATCTCTTTATTTTACCGTGAGCCTCCGGAATATTTGATTCACCATGAATAATTCGACCGTCCTCCATTTCCGCAACAAGTTTCATATCATCAAGAGTAGATGGTAATACACGCCCGCGGATTGAAAGTACATTAGACGATTCTTTTACTGCACGAACCATATCACCCGTGATTGAGCATAAAGCAGTTAAAAATAAATTCCCGAAACTGTGTCCTTCAAGGCCTTCACCGGTTTTAAAGCGGTATTGGAACAACTTTGTAACCAGATCTTCATCATCGGCAAGAGCCGCAATGCAGTTTCTGATATCACCGGGCGGAAGAACTCCCATTTCTTCTCGCAATCTGCCTGAACTGCCCCCGTCATCCCCGACTGTAACAACTGCTGTAATATTATTAGTAATATTTTTAATGCCTTTTAAAAGCATTGATAAACCTGTTCCGCCGCCCACCGCAACAATTTTCGGTCCTCTGTTGAGTTTACGTCTTCTGTAAAGATTTTCAAGCAGCGATTCATTATCGCTGCCATCAAGTATTGATAAATTTGTTTTCTGCCATCCTTTAAAAAATATTGCAGCGCCAAACATCACAACAGCAAATGCAATCCATTCCGTTGAAACCTTCATAGCGATTTTACGAATAAATTCCATCGTATAAAATACAGGTTTAATATCAAATAAAATCAGGACTCCGAGGGTCATTAAAACAGCACCCAGAAATATCAGTGCAAACCATCTTTTTACCTGCAAACCCGGCATGAGCCATCGTGCTTCCACAGGCATTTTCATACTTTTTCTAAAATTAGTCATCACCTTATTACTCATTTTTATTCCACCCATCCGGATAAACATGCATTTTTATAATTTACGGGAACCGGGGTAATCACATCATGCGCCTGCTTTATCAATTCCAATGAATTTGAAAGTCTGTTTGTAAAATGGATTGTATCAGCAGTGACTATTGTTTTTCCGCCCTCAATATTTGACACCTGAGATGTTGCCAGCAGGTGTTTTAATCTTTGAATTTCTACTTCCGTATTTTCATTATCTTTTGCAACAGTATTAACTGTGCCGTCAACATTATACATCTTTTCCAGACAAACTTCCTGTGCGACAGGAATATTTATTAGTTCACCGGTTTTTTCGGTAATTTCGCCTGCTGCACCATAATAAATAAGCCATTTCGAGCATTTTTGAACGGCCTTTGCAACAGCACAGGCAAAAGCGAAATCACTTGAACAGCGTTTATACATTGCACCGTGCGGACGAACATGTTCAATTTCCATGTTAAAAGTTTTTGCAAATGACATCAAAGCACCAACCTGATAAATAACAACAGCTTCAATTTCATCGTCAGTCAAATCCATATCACGGTAGCCAAATCCCTGAATATCATCAAAACCGATATGCGCACCGACAACAACATTTTTTTCTTTAGCTTTCAAAAGTGCATTTTTTATTGTTAAAGGATCTCCCGCATGAAACCCGCAGGAAATATTCACCGAACTGGCATAATCAAGCAACTCAAATTCCGAATTATTTTTATATATTCCGAAACTCTGTGCCAGATCAATATTAAAATCAATATTTTTTATAGCTCTTTTTTCTAAAGTACTTTGCATAATCATCTTTCTTAACTTAATAATCCATTAATAAGATAATTATACTCAATAAATAATTAATTGCCACTATCTTTACATAATATTAATCAAGCCCTGTAAACATCAGAAATATCCAAAAACATATATTGCTTTGTAAAATATGCAAGTTTTTCAATATCTGACTTGCTGAAATTTTTCAAATTAAAGCAGAATTTAAATTTATTGCTTCCCATTTTGTAATGTTTATCAAAAAATAAGTATAAATATCCGTTTGTTAAAACGTAATATTCACCCCAGAAATAAAGTTTATTCATTATTTCGTCAATGTTTACACCCTGAATTCTGTCATCGTTGTATTTTTTATTTTTTAAATCAACAGACTCCTCTGAAAAATTATCATATTTTATGTACAAAGACCTTTTACAAAGCCTGCTGCTGTCCCATTTTTTAGTAATATAATCCGGCAGGAAAGGAGCACGTTTCTGAAATACCGGAAATTCACGTCTGTCATAAGTGTTGTATCCTAAGACCATAAAAAACGGCAGAATTATATTTTCTCTAATTTCTTCTTCTGATAAATTATAAAAATCAGCTATATATTTACCGTTTTTGAGTACAGCAAGATTTCTTGCAAGTACACGTTTATTCAACTTATATATCAAATGTTTGGATGACCAGAAAACTATATAAGAAACCAACAATACTATAATAAATAATAAAAGAGCTGCAGAAATCATATATTTATTTTACCATTTTTTTTCAATTACTGCAAGCGGTTTTAAAATATTATATAAATATTTATTAATAAAAAAGTACACCGTCTTAAAAAGGCGGTATACTTTTCATCTCACAATATCAAAATTTAACTATTTTGCCTGTAATTTGTTTACGGCTTTAGTTAATCTTGATTTTTTTCTGGCAGCTGTATTTTTGTGTAAAATACCTTTAGATACAGCTTTATCGCATAACTGGTATGCTTTTGACATAGCCGAATTCAGAGCATCCTTATCATCAGCTTTTGCCAATTCTAATACTTTCTTAACAGCCGTTTTTATAGAAGATTTGAAAGCTACATTTCTTAATCTGTTTCTTTCAGCTGTTAATACTCTTTTTTTAGCGGATTTAATATTTGCCATTTTTATTTTTGCCTTTCTTTACTCTTAGTCCGGTTAATGACTCCGGACAATTTGAGGATGTGAGTAAATTTATATTAAATAAAACAATTTCTAATTTCAATAGGTTTGTTACGGTTGTTAAAAATCCATTTTCCAGCCTGATTCTATAACCCGCGCCGTACAACCATAACTACCTCCTGCTGCAGGATTATCAGGGTCGCACAAATCTTCCTTTGTCCTCCAATATAAATTTGGATTAAAACTACCATCCTTATTACTAGCATATACATATCCATAATACGGATGAACTCCCCCGTCACTCATTCTTATTCTGAATGTATGAATATCTCTGCCCATTGTATTTGGTTTTTTAGGACCGTTGATATCTACTGTTAAAGAGGCCCAATCAGTTAACCAAGGTGCAATCTTTATAATAAAACCATCTGCTGTTTTAAATGCAAATTCAGCGGACGTAAATATTTTCCCGCCGCTGTTGCCATTAATAAAGAAATACTCATATTCACAATCCGATGTACCATAACAATACGTCAAAACATGGTAATTTGCACCAAACAATTTTTTTGCATTTTCAACCCAGTCATCATTTAAGCTGCCTGACAAACCTAAGCAAGCCATATCCTCACAGCCTGTTTGCCTCTTGATTGATAACATAACCTGAGATATTTGTGTATAAAACTTTTGTAAACCTGTAATATAAGTTTGTTTTTGATACTGATTAATAAGAACAGGCAATGTTATAGCTGAAATAACTCCAATAATACCTATGGTGATTAAAACTTCGGCAAGAGTAAAAGCAGCCTTTTTCTTAAGTGTATAAGTTAATAAGTCAATAGGGGAATAAGTTCGTTTCGACAACGTGCTGCTGCAAGAACTAAACTCATCTTTACACAGGCTCTGACCACCGATATCAGCTTGCCTTCCTGACCTCTTGACCTCCGGACTTCCTAAATCAACCCTCTCTCTAGCTCTCTCCCGAGGAGAGAGG
>CALUUR010000062.1 GCA_944324015.1 Candidatus Gastranaerophilales bacterium | reverse complement strand
AAAATACTCCGATTGTAATTCTTGACGAAGCAACTTCTGCATTAGATAATAAATCAGAGGCAATCGTTCAAAAAGCACTGGATAACTTAATAAAAAATAAGACTGTATTCGTAATCGCTCACAGATTATCAACAATCAAGAATGCCAACAGAATTGCAGTTATAAATGAAGGTGAATTAGTAGAACTCGGAAATCATGATGAGCTCATGTCTATTGAAAATGGACAATATAAAGCTCTTTATGATATGCAGTTCAAAAAACAAGAGGTTGTAATTCAATAAAATACTCTTTGATTATTTGTTAATCTATAATCTCAGGGGGCTTTTCAAAATATTTTGGGAAACTCCTCTTGTAATCGTTTAATCCTGTACAATATGCCTCCATATCTAATGAAATTCCTTTTTTTAAAGGATAAGTTTTAATACCTAATGATTTATACATAGCACGCATCAATACATTAGAAATAGCATCACTTCCACGTTCCCATGGGGTAGAATGAGCCATAACCCATCTTATTTCCGCAATATCATCATTTAAATATTTCATTTGCGAATTATTAATATCTTTATAATTGTAAGTTCTCCTAAAATAATTGTATTTTTTAAAAATATGCTGCAAAGCATTATTAACGCTTTTATAGTTTGCATGCTTTAAAAAGTTTTCATGGTTTCCCAATACCGGCACAGTTAAATCAATATCATTGAACGGATTTTTAACAGGTTTTTCTATTACTTTATCTAATCTTTCTTTGTAAACTTTATAACGTGAAACATTGGAATAATTTGTATATAAATCCATTCCTGTCCAATTGGATTTACATAACCAGCCATCCCTAAAATCTCTTAGCACACCGCTATGTGAAACCTTTGCAATATCAAATAACAAAACATTTGCCTTTCTTATACCAGCGGCAATATATTTAATAAGATTTTCAGCGGAAATATCATTCCTAATCATATTTACAGCATTGTCTGCCGTTGTCTTTGCGATTTTTGCCCAATCTTTATTTCTACCGTATCCTTTAATACGAACAAAAAAATCATCTTGCTTAAATCTTAATTTAGGAGAATGAATATTTGCAAGAAATACACAATTATAATTTTGGCTGCATTTATTAATTTCCATATCAATAAATAAGTTAGCTGAAAAAATTTTTTTGCTACATAAAATACGGCCTTGTTTCTATTGACAAGAACAAAATTTTATATTATGTTTCTCTTGATAAGAACAAAAGGTATTGTATGGAACCGTTAAATGAAATTTCAATAATTATAAATAAAATAAAACAAGAGGATATTTTTAAATTTTTTAACGAGCTTTTCACTCCTGCAGAGATTACAGTAATAGAAAGACGATGGCGTATTTTAAAAATGCTTTATTCCGGCTGCACACAAAGAGAAATAGCCAAAGAGTTAAAAGTTGGTCTGTGTAAAGTTACGAGAGGGGCAAAAATTTTAAAATCTCATGATTCTGTTACAAAAAAAATTCTAGAAGGAGTAAAAAATGATAAAAAATAAAACATTTAATATAATGCCGGATAAAAACGGTTTTTTCGGGAATTACGGCGGACAATATATTGATGAAAAATTAAAACAAGAGTTTAAAAAAATTACGGATACTTTCCTTTTTCTAAAAGATGATGAAGAGTTTAATAATGAATTAAATCTACTTTTAAAACATTATGTTGGCAGACCGAATCCTGTATATTTTGCAAAGAATCTATCTGAAAAATACGGGGCAAAAATATATTTAAAACGTGAAGATTTAAACCACACAGGAGCACACAAAATAAACCATTCAATAGGTGAAGCCCTGCTTGCTAAAAAACTTGGCAAAAAGAAAATTATTGCAGAAACCGGAGCAGGACAGCATGGTGTTGCAACTGCAACTGCAGCTGTTATTACGGGATTAGAATGTGATATATATATGGGAGAAACAGATATTATAAAAGAAAAACCTAATGTTGATAAAATGAAACTTTTAGGAGCAAATATTATAAGTGTTTCAAAAGGCACTAAAACTTTAAAAGAAGCTGTTGATGCTGCTTTTAGCGCATATCTGGAAGAATACCAGACTGCATTATATGCTATAGGTTCTGCTGTCGGGCCTCATCCGTTTCCTATGATTGTTGAACACTTTCAAAATATAATCGGACATGAAGCAAAAAGGCAATTTTACGAATTAACAAATACAACACCCGACTGTATAATAGCATGTATTGGAGGAGGTTCAAACTCTATAGGTTTATTCAATGCATTTCTGGATGACGGCTCGGTGGAAATATACGGGATAGAACCTGCGGGTAAAAGTAAAAAAGAAAATGCTGCAAGTTTAAACTTCGGGGAAGACGGAATTATTCATGGATTCAAATGTAAATTATTACAGGATAAAAACGGCACACCTGCAAACGCTTATTCAATAGCAAGCGGTCTGGATTATCCGGGAGCAGGCCCAAAACATTGTTATTTGAAAGATACCGGAAGGGTAAAATATGAACTTATCTCTGATAAAGAAGCTTTGAAAGCATTTTTTGAGCTGTCAAAAACCGAAGGGATAATTCCGGCACTTGAAAGCTCTCATGCAATAGCCTACGGTATAAAATATGCAAAAGAAAACCCTAAAAAGAAAATTTTAATTAACCTTTCCGGCCGTGGGGACAAAGATATTGAATTTGTGCTAAATACATGCAAATATTAACATGACTTTTTCAGGTGATAAAATTATATTATGGAACAAAAATCACTTTTTGAAAATGAAAACAATCAGCCTCTGGCATCAAGAATGCGACCGCGCGATTTGGATGAATTTGCCGGTCAGCAGCATTTGATAGGCGAAGGGAAAATACTCAAGAAATTTATAGAAGAAGATAAAATTTCCTCAATGATTTTTTGGGGGCCGCCTGGTGTAGGTAAAACGACCCTTGCAAGCATTATAGCAAACAGAACAAATTCTGCATTTATAACATTTTCGGCTGTTACAAGCGGGATTAAAGAGATTAAAACCGTTATGACGCAGGCAGAAGAAGCGCGGAAAATGGGACAGAAAACAATTGTTTTTGTTGACGAAATTCACAGATTTAATAAAGCTCAGCAGGACGCTTTTTTACCGTTTGTAGAAAAAGGGAGTATTATTTTAATCGGCGCAACAACAGAAAATCCATCATTTGAAGTCAACGGTGCGCTTCTTTCAAGATGTAAAGTTTTTGTACTTCAAGGGTTAAAAACAGAAGATTTAGTTAAACTTTTAAAGCGTGCAATTACTGATAAACGCGGTTTTGGCAATCAAACAGTACACATAAACGACGAGCAGCTTGAAATTATTGCGAAATTTGCCAACGGAGATGCTAGGAATGCACTTTCCACTCTTGAAATGGTTATACTAAACGGAGAAGTATCACAAAACGGAGAAATAACCGTAAGCGAAGAAACTCTTGAGCAGTGTATATCTAAAAAATCCCTGCTTTATGACAAAAACGGAGAAGAACATTACAATATAATATCAGCTTTGCATAAATCAATGAGGAATTCCGATCCTGATGCGGCAGTATACTGGCTTGCCAGAATGCTTGAGGCTGGAGAAGATCCTCTATATATAGCAAGACGCGTAACAAGATTTGCAAGCGAAGATGTCGGTCTGGCAGATCCGCATGCTCTCGAAATTGCTGTTGCAGCATATCATGCCTGTCATTTTATAGGGATGCCTGAATGTACTGTGCATTTAACACAGGCCGTTATATATATGTCGCTTGCGCCAAAATCTAACGCCATGGAAGTTGCATATAATACCGCTAAAGCAGATGCAATAAAGGAACTTGCCGAACCTGTTCCGCTTGTTATAAGAAATGCCCCGACAAAGCTTATGCGGGAGCTTAATTACGGCAAAGGCTACCAGTATGCACATGATACGGAAGAAAAATTAACAAATATGCAGTGTCTGCCCGATTCTCTGCTCGGCAGAGAATATTACTGCCCGACAGAACAGGGATTGGAAGCTAAATATAAAACCAAGTTAGAAAAAATTAAAGAGTGGAAAAGAACACATTAAAAAATTTTTTGTTTGATAAATGATATATTTCTGTTAAAATTATCCTGAGATTAAATTTTTATGCAAAATAATAAATATTCATACGGAGTTTTAAAATACTCATCAACAAATATCGGGGACGAAATACAAAGTATCGCAGCTATGCGGTTTTTGCCGGATATAGATGAATATGTCCACAGAGAACATATCTGTGATTTCAAACCTATTCATGGTAGAAAAACTAAACTCATCATGAATGCATGGTGGATGTGGAAGCCGGCAAAGTTCCCCCCCCCCGAAACTATAGAACCACTGCTAATCTCTATGTTTGTAAGAAATTTAGCACGTCGGGAGTTTTTATCTGAAAAAACAAAGCAGTATTTAATTAAACATGGGCCTGTCGGATGCAGGGATTTAGGTACTTTAGAATGGCTCAAGGCAAATAACATTCCTGCTTATTTCTCAGGCTGTCTTACGTTGACACTACAAAGAAATAATGATATCCCACGCCAAAATTACATTTTATGCGTTGATTTAGACGAAGATATTGTAAATGAAATAAAAAAAAGAACTAAAAAGCCCGTATATTCAATTTCGAGAAAAATATCATCATTTTATAATTCAAAAGAACGGTTAGAAGTCGCAAAATTAATTTTAAGACTTTATCATGACGCTCACTGTGTTGTTTCTCACAGACTCCATGTTGTCTTGCCCAGTTTGGCTTTTGAGACACCTGTTTTGTGGCTTAAAGCCGGTAAAAGAGAAATGGGAGATGCCACAAGATATTTAGGTTATGAAGAATTTTTAAATTCCGCAACAACAGATGAATTTATGAATAACCCCGATATTTATAATTTTGATAACCCGCCTCCAAATCCGGAAAAACACCTTGAAATAAGAGAAAAGCTTATTAAAACCTGTTCTGAATTTACGGGCTATGACAGTAAACAATCATGCATTAAATCCGATGAAAATCCTTTAATAAAAATGTTTCAGCTAAACCGATATAAATATTCAAATATAAAACGAATTTTATACTGGGCACATTATCCTGATATTATTAGAACTATATTAAACAGACTAAAAGGAAAAAATAAACATGATATAGAAGACACTATAACAAAAAGAATAGTTCTTGTAGGATTAGAAAATACAAATCTCGGGAACAAAGTAATAATGGAAACCTGTAAAAAACTTGTTCAAGCAATTACTCCTGATTCTCATATTACTACAATGAATTTGTTTCCGGATAAAGAAATTACAGATGAATTTTACAAAATTCATTATAACATCAATAAGCCGTTTAAAAAAGGGACAAAACTGGTTTACTTAAGACAAATAAACAGATTCAGGAAATGGAAAAAATTTACACAAAAAGGGACTCCGGCTTACAACTATTATAAAAAACACCTTGAGAATGCAGATATAGTTATATTTGCAGGAGGAGGAATAATTAAAACTTCCCGTGAAAATTTTTGGAACGGAATATATAGTATTGTCAATTTTTGTGACAAAAATAAAATACCTGTATTTTTTAACAGCGTAGGAATAGAAGGCTACGATAACAAAAGTTTCTACACTCATCTTTTAAAATATTCTTTAAACAGAAAATGCGTTAAGGGTATCACAACCAGAGATGACGTTGCAAGTCTGAATAAATATGTGAAATCAAAAGCAAAAATAAAACTTACCGGTGATGCAGCGCTATGGACTTCAAATTTTTATCCTTCTAAATATTCTAAAAACAGTGAAATTATAGGAATTGGTTTAATAAGAGGAAAAATCTTTACTGATTATGGAGTCGATTTTAAAGAAGAGGATATCTTAAAAACTTATATCAATATTATAAAATCGCTTGAAAAAAAGGGGTATAAATGGCAGCTCTTTTCTAACGGCAACAAAAGTGATTATGAAATGGGGATAAAAATTCTGGAAGTTTTAAATCTTCCTGTCTCAGAAACACTTCTGGTAAAACGTCCTGAAAAATTTGAAGAACTACTTACAACAATTTCATCATACAAAGCTGTTATTGCCGGAAGATTGCACGCCAATATTATTGCAGCATCATACAATATTCCGTCTGTTGGTTTAATTTGGAATGATAAACTTAAGTTTTTCGGACAAACAATCGGATTCCAGAACCGATTTATAGAAAAAGAAAAATTTTTCCAATCTGATTATATTATAGAACAGCTGGAAGAAGCTATGTCAAATAAATATGATTATAATAAAATTTATACATGCAAATATAATACAAAAAGAACACTTGAATATGCAATAAAAAAACAGTCAAAAAACTTCTATAGAAAATGTATTGAAGTTAATTAATACCAGGATTGCATCTTACACTTTTTTTTCTTGATACCGCCAGAAATACCCCGAACAGAATTAAAAGAACCCCGATTGAAATTCTTAACGTTAAATGCTCATCAAAAAATAAAATTCCGAAAAATATTGCGGTTAATGGTTCTAATGCCCCGAGAATTGCCGTTTTTGTCGAACCGATAAGTTTAATTGCAATATTTATCGTTTCAAGAGATATGATTGTAGGAAGCAGTGCAAGACCGATTACATAAAACCACAATACAGGTTTGTCCAGGATTTGCAGTTCGGTACAAAATTTTAAATTAACAATATATACAAGAAGCCCGAAAAGCATTACATAAAAACTCATCTTCAAACTGTTCATGTGTTTAATTGTTTTAATGTTTTTTACACCGACAATATATAAAGCATACAAAAGAGCTGATGCAAAAACAGCAGAAACACCGTGTATATTTAAACTCATTCCCGACTTGCCGTGATATAAAAGAACAATACCTGTAAACGTCAACAGAATTGAAAAAATTACCGTTTTTGTCATTTTTTCTTTAAAAAACAAAGACATTATAATAGCGACAAGCACGGGATAAATAAAAAGAATTGTACATGCTATTCCAGCTTCAATATATTTAAAAGCTTCAAAAAGCGTTAGAGATGAGAGAGAAAAAAACAAACCCAGAATTAAAAGGGGAAAAAACTCCTTGAGTGTAATATGCAAAGACATTTTTTTTATAAATTTGAGCCAGATTCCATATAGCAAAACAGCAATTGCATACCTATAAAACAAAACGGAATTAACACCTATTCCGTTTGCAAACAAAGGCAGTGCAAACAGGGGATTTGTTCCGTAACTGGCCGAAGCTATTGCCCCGTTAATTATACCTTTTGCGTTCCTCTTCATCAACTCTCCTCAATTATAACAATATATATTAAGGCGATAAAAAAATCAATTTAAAAATTTAATGCTATAATGAATTTATGAAAATAGGAATTATCGGTTTAGGACTTATAGGCGGCTCATTATTTAGAGATTTAAGAAAAGCTTATGATGTAATTGCGGTATCTCAATCACAAAGCGGAGAAAACATTTTTAAATCTTATGATGTTTTAAAAGACAGGGATATTGTCTTTGTCTGCACTCCGATGAATAAAACTTTAAATGTGCTTGACGAACTTGAAAATATTTTACGGCCCCAAACAACAGTCACTGATGTCTGCAGTCTGAAAGGATTTGTATGCAAAAAGAAACGTCCTTACAATTTTATTCCTTCTCACCCTATGGCCGGAACTGAACATAAAGGATACGAAAACTCGTTTGAAGGGCTTTTTAAAGGAGCAAAGTGGGTAATTATCGGAAGACAGAAGGACAAGAAGGCAAGAGAGCTGGCTTTATTAATAGAAATTATTAATTACGTCGGCGCAAAACCGGTTTTTATGACTGCACAGGCACATGATGAGGCTGCCGCAATGATTTCTCACATGCCTATGGTTATCGCACAGGCTCTAATGCTTGCGGCAAAAGATAATCCTGCGGCACTTGAAATTGCATCAAGCGGTTTTCGCGACATGACACGCCTTGCTCTTTCAAATGAAGAAATGGCATGCGATATGGTTTCCATGAACCACAAAAATATAGAACAGGCAATTTTAAAATTATACAAAGCAATAGGAGAATTAACAAACAGCGATTATCCAAAGACAATCGCCGAGTTAAAGAATATACGCTCCAGAATGTTTATTTAGGAAGACACTCCCAATATCCTTTTGAAGCATCATCTGGGCAGACATCATTAATAGCATACCAGGCACAACCTACCCCGTTTGCTGTTTGTTTGGAATTTTTTGAACAGGGCAGTCCCATCAGATTATTTATGCCACCCGAACTTAAATCACCAAGTTCATCTTCTGTATAATCCTTTATTTTCTTTGCCCCGACAAGTTTATCACTTGCATC
>CALUUR010000061.1 GCA_944324015.1 Candidatus Gastranaerophilales bacterium | reverse complement strand
GGAAGAGTCGTAACCGTTCCTGCAGGTCAGAGTTTTCAGGCAGTTGTCACAACACCTCTGAATTCGGCAAATCTTACAACAGGCCAGAGCGTATCAATTGCGCTCGGTTCCGATTTTTATTATAACGGAAACCTCATAGCTCCGGCAGGCAGCTCTGTTACAGGTACTGTTTTAGAAGTTTCCAAAGCTAAACATGGAAGCATGAACGGCAAATTAATGCTCAGATTTACCCAAATCGTAACTCCTTACGGAATACAAATCCCGATTTCAGCCGTTATTAAAACAAATGACAATACAGGAGTTTTAGTCGGCGGTACAAAGATGGATGTTGCAAAAGATTACGGTAAAGATCTTGCAGTAGGTGCAGGTGCAGGCGCACTGGCAGGCGTTATTATTTCTCCTCTTGCAGGCGGTGATATTGGAAAAGGCACAGCACTTGCAACAGCAGTAGGCGCAGGAGGCGGACTTGTAAAATCAATCTGGGATAAGGGTAATGATGTTGAAATTCCGGCAAATTCGGCAATTCAGCTTGTACTTACCCAGCCGATTACTGTTAACCCATCAATGTTTAATACAAATTACTAAGTAAATCGGGCGATAATTTTATTTTTGTTTTAAAATAGAATTAATCAGACAGAATTTTAAGGGGAGATAATGTCCTTACTAGGCAAATATACAGACAATTTTATAGAAAATGACGAGCAAGAAGAGAATACGGGTTATACACCACCATCCGTTTTAAAAAACGATGAAGAAATAAGCCTTAAAAAATCTATACTTATTTCGGCAATTCTTCACCCGACAGCAGTAGGTGTATGGGGGTTAATTGTACTTATTCTCGGAATGCTCGGGATAACACTTACAATCTTTGATAAACCAAAACCGAAAATGAACGATATTGAATTTGTTCTTGTTGACAAGGAAGAAACACCTATCAATAAAAACACTCCTTATCGTGCGGATATAAATTCACGTGCTGGCGGTCATCATGATCCGACAAGAAAAGTTTCTATGCCGTCACCGGCTCCGGGAGCGCCAAAAACAGCATCACAGCCCGCAAAACAGGCCGTTCCAAAAGCCGCTCCGGCACAAAATCCGCTTCAAAAAATAGTTAAACAGGTTACACAACAGCCTCAAACTCCTGCACCTAAGAAAACAGCAACACAGCAGGCACCTGCAGGCCCTAAAAAAGTTGAGCAGGCAAAACCTGCCCCGCCGACAGCACGGCCGTCGCTAAAACCTCCGACAACACCAAGACCGGTTGCAAAACCATCATCAGCTTTTAATGTTCCTGTGCCTAAAGGCGGAACAGCTTCAGGCAGATATACAACAGGTCCGATAAGCGGTTCAGGTGCCTCTGCAAAAGGCGGAGCGTCAGGCGGAAGTTCATCAGCAGGCAGCGGGAAATCTGCACCGGCACCTTCACTTGCACCGACAGGCGGTTCAGGAACAAAACTTGCCAAAGGCGGCGGAGGCGGAACAGGCGGCATGGGTAATCCGGGCCCCGGCAATCCTAACGGAAGACCAGGTATTGATGCAATAAGAGAACCCGATTTCGGACCTTACATGAGAGAATTACAGCGCCGTATAAAAATGAACTGGGATCCGCCGAAAGGCAACGAAAGCAAACGTGTAGTTTTAATGTTTAAAATTGCAAAAGACGGAAGATTACTTTCTTGTAATGTATTTAAATCATCAGGGCTTCCAAACGCAGACAAGGCAGCAATAAATGCAGTTCAGGCATCTGCACCTTTTAAGCCGCTGCCGCCAGAATTTAAAGGACCAAGCATTGATATTCAATTTACATTTGATTACAATGTATTTGGAGCATCAGGATATAACTAGAAGGTAAGAGGGTAGGAATATAAGAAGCTAAGCCTATTCTAAAAAAAAGAGATTGCGAAATAAACAGACGTAAGCTATGCTATAAAGAAAAAAGAGAGGATAATTATGGAACTACTATTAAATTCAATTAAAATGGATTGGCCGGTATTATTACCGATTCTGGTATGCTCAATACTGGTTGTTGCAGTTGTAATCAACAGATTTTCTTTCTATAAGAAAAACAAAAGAGATGTTGTATTGTTCATCCCTAGATTGCAAAAAGAACTTGTCAAAAACAACCTTGACGGCGCGCAAAATTTAGCAGTACAGTGCGGCGGGGTTATCGGAGAAGTAACGGAAGAAGCTGTCAGAATTTTTTCCGAACAGAAAAACGGATTTTCACGTTCATTTGATATTGCAGCCTCGCTTGCGTCAAGAAAACTTGAAAGCCACCTTACTATATTAGGTACAATAGGCGGCGTTGCTCCTTTCTTAGGTTTGTTCGGAACGGTTGTAAGAATTCTTTTTACATTCCAGGATTTGGCATCGCAGGGAAACCAATCAGCAGCGGTTGCATCAGGTATCGCATCAGCTTTGATTGCTACAGCATTCGGTCTTGGGGTTGCAATTGTAGCTGTAATTTTCTACAACTCTTTCCAATCAATAGTTAAACGCTACGAGGATGATTTCCAGCTGATTAAATTGTTATTCTTAAGTTTTGTAGATTCTAATGATGAATCAACAACTCCTTCAAATGCGAACATATCGCTGTCTTAAAAAGATACTGGGGGCACTAAGTTTCTTAGCACCTTAGTTTCCTAACAGCTTTAACTAAAAAGGTATAAAAAATGGCAATGAAAACTAACAAGGGTAAAGAAGCCCTGTTTACAGAAATAAATATAACACCTCTTACAGATATTTTTCTTGTTCTGTTAATCATAATGATGGTTGTAGCTCCAACTTTTCAATCAACAGACAGTTCCATAACTATCCCTGAAATTAACAGCGGAATTTCAATTGAACAAAAAAATGCAACAGTATCTGTTACTAAAGAAGGTAAAATGTTTTTAAATGGGACTCCCGTTTCAGAGGAAAATCTGACAAATGAGCTTGTCAATTTAAAACCGCAGCTTGAAAAAGCCGAATTAGTAGTGAAGGCCGATGAGAAGGTAAGAAGCGCAAAAATAATGGAAATAATGAATGCCGCACAGGACGCAGAATATAAAAAACTCATTGTTGCCGGCGAACCTTTGAGCAAAAAAGAACAACAAAAACTAAAAGATGACGATAAAAAGGTAAGAGGGTAGGAAGATAGGCTTATAAATTTGGAGAAAATATGGCACGCAACAGAGATACATTCAATGAAATAAACATAACACCTTTAACAGATATTTTCCTTGTACTGTTAATTATAATGATGGTTATTGCACCTATGCTTGACCAGCAGGGGTTAAATCTTACCGTTCCTGAAAATGTTGCTGAAGAACAGGTACAAAATAAAGAAACAAAAATTATGACAATAATGGTTTCTGCTGACGACAAATTTTACCTTGACGGTGCTGAAGTACCTTCAAACGAACTTGAATCAGCAATAGCTTCCCAGAAACAAAATTATCCGGACGGATTGCTAATCAAAACAGATGCCGATTCTTCACACGGTGCAATGGTAAGAGTTATGGACAGCGCAAGAAATTCTGGGGTCACAAGTATTTCTGTAGACCAAATTTAAACATTCCAGTCGGGATTGCCGTCTGCAACTTCAAAAAATTTCTCCATTCTCTCGGATACCGACAAATCTTTTCCCTGCGGGAAAATACTGTTAGGTTTTGTCATATCAACGTTTGCCATTGCGTCGAATTTGTTTATTCTTTCTTTTATTGCATCAAAATTAATTATCTTTACCATATCGCTCTCTCATATATATAAAAAATTTTGATTGCGCAGGATTTCAAAATTCTTATTTTAATTTACAAAGTTAACATTTTTTGTAATTTTGAGTTATAATAAAAAAGTTAAAACTTATTGACAAAAGAGAGGTAATGAATGAATAAAAGTCAATCCGCGGGGATGTATATAGTATTAGCAATAGTTGTATTGCTCTTTATTTCATCCGTATTTTTATCAAGTCCGACAACAAAGGTTACGGAAATTTCGTATTCAAATTTTTTGGAAAGGCTTGATAAAGGAGAATTCAAAAAAATTGAAAAGGCGGACGACTTTTTATTTGCAATACCTAAAATCCAACCGGAACAGGAAGCTCCAAAAGCCCCAACACCAACAATGGATAACCCTTTTGGAGTACCGACAGAAAAGGCGCCTGCTTTAAAGTATAAGGTTTTAACTCCGGCGTTTGACCCTGATTTAATGAAAAAACTGGATGCCTCAGATGCAGAAGTTCAAATTACCCGCGCATCAGATTCATCTAAAACTTTAGGAAATATTTTAAGCTATCTCTTACTGCCGGTACTATTTCTTGTTTTCCTTGCTGTTATGGCAAAAAGCATTCAAGCAGGCGGTTCACAGGCAATGTCATTCGGAAAAAGCAAAGCCAAAATGCTTCTTGACAGCAAAGTTAAAACAACATTTAAAGACGTGGCAGGAATTGATGAAGAAAAGAAAGAACTTGAGGAAATCGTTGATTTTCTCAAAAACGGCGATAAATATATAAAACTCGGTGCAAAAATCCCAAAGGGTGTACTTCTTGTAGGCCCTCCGGGAACAGGTAAAACCCTTATGGCAAAAGCTGTTGCTGGAGAAGCAGGAGTACCGTTCTTCTCAATCAGCGGTTCTGACTTCGTTGAAATGTTTGTAGGTGTAGGTGCAAGTCGTGTAAGAGATTTGTTTGATCAGGCTAAAAAACATCAACCCTGCATTATTTTCATTGATGAAATCGATGCTGTAGGACGTCAGAGAGGCGCAGGTATGGGCGGCGGTCACGACGAAAGAGAACAAACTCTTAACCAGCTGCTTGTTGAAATGGACGGTTTTGACGAAAATACAAATATTATCGTAATTGCTGCTACAAACAGACCTGATATCTTAGATAATGCGCTTTTAAGACCCGGCAGATTTGACAGACAAATATACATCAATGCGCCGGATGTCAGAGGCAGGGAAGAAATTTTAAAAGTTCATTCAAAAAACAAACAGCTTGATACAGGGGTTGATTTAAAAACTCTTGCTAAGCGGACCCCCGGTTTTACGGGCGCAGATTTGCAAAACCTTTTGAATGAAGCTGCACTTCTTGCCGCAAGAAACAATAAAGATAAAATTTCTATGGATGATATCGATAATTCAATAGACAGAGTTATTGCGGGTATTGAAAAGAAAAGCAGGGTAATGACTGATGAGGATAAAGAACTCACATCATACCATGAAGTCGGTCACGCATTAATTGCAAGACTTTTGAAAGACGCTGATGAACTTCATAAGGTTTCAATAATACCGCGCGGATGGGCCCTCGGTGTTACATGGACAAAACCGAAAGATGAAAAAGTTCATACAAATAAAGCCAAGTTACTTGCACAAATTACCGTATCTTTAGGCGGACGTGCCGCTGAAGAAATAATTTACGGCAAAGACAGAGTAAGCACAGGTGCATCTCAAGATCTTGTAAACGTTACAAATATCGCAAGAAAAATGGTTACTGCATGGGGAATGTCCGACAAACTGGGCAATATGGCTTACGGGAAAAATCAGGAAAACGTGTTTATGGGCAGAGATTTCGGCCACCAGAGAGATTACTCCGAACAGGTTGCATTTGAAATCGATGAAGAAATGAAACGTATTGTTGATGAAAAATACGAGGAAGCTAAAAAAATCTTAAACGACAACAGAGATATGCTTGAAGCTATTTCTAAAGAACTGCTTGATAAAGAAACGCTTGATTCTGCAGAATTTGACGAAATAATGAACAGAGTGGAAAGTGAAAGACAAAGTTAAATATATTCTGGAAGCGCCGATAAAATCGGCAGAAAAAATAATTGAAACAGATTGCGACATAATAGGTCTGAAAATCGAAGAAGATGCCGACAAGGAAGTTGTAAAAAGGCTTCTTCCCCGTATAAAAAAGCCTGTAATGCTGAGAGGCACCGGCGATGATACAACAGATAAAGAACTTATGCCGGAATTTATTGAACTGCTGGATAAAGAAAGCATAATAGCTTATGTAAATGAAAATACATATAAAAGTATTCTCCCCTCTGTTATAAAAGGTGGACACAAACTCGTTATACGCACGCCAATTGACATTAACCTTGCCAAAGAAATGAATATTTTATGTTCGGATGCAGGCCAGCCTCTTGACAAAATAATCATAGACACAGATATCGGCGGTCTTGGCTATGGCTTTGAATACGGCTACAGTATTATGGAAAAAATAAAACTTGAAGGGGAAAATGACAAATATTTAAATATGCCTCTGATTTCATTTGCCGCGGAAGAAACAGCAAAAACAAAAGAAGCACGTGATGAAAAACTCGCAGTTTTTCTTGAAATATCATCGGCCTCTGGTGTAAAAGCAGCAGGGGCAGATTATATTGTTCTTACAAAACCTGAGGCGCTGAAAACAATGAAGGAGCTTGAATGACTGAACTTTCAGGATTGCAAATTTTTAAATATCTTCCTGCAGCAAAAAAAACAGAGCATACAAACTGCAAACAATGCGGTTCACCTACCTGTATGGCATTTGCTCTAAAGCTAGCCAAACATCAGACAGATATTGAAAAATGTCCTTTTGCACCTGATGAACTGAAAGAAATTTATATTCAAAATTCCAAACAACCGCAGAAAACCGTTGAAATCAACGGGATAAAAATCGGCGGTGAAAACGTTCTCTACCGTCACGAAAAAACTTTTATAAACAAAACAGCACTGGCAGTTGTTATTGATATGGCAAAACCCGATTGGACCCAAAAACTTGAAAGAGTAAAAAACTTTGAAATCACAAGAATTAATGAAAAAATCAAAGTTGATTTAATTATAACCCGAAACGGCACTTTGCCTGATTGTATGACTTACGAAGATTTAAAACAACTACCGCTGACAGAAATCGTTGATGAAGATTTTTCAAAAACAGCTAAAGCACTTATTTATACCAGGGAAAAAGCGGTATTAGAAAAAGATGAAAAATTTTCCAATCCTGTTTATGTTTATTTTAAACACACTGACAACTTGCATCTTTTGTGCGCAAAAGCAGGTTATTATATCTGCAAATACGCAAATATGCTTATTTTTGAAGATTTTGACGAAAATCTTATGACAGCACTTATCACGCTGAGACAGAATATTTTTACTGACCCGCAAAAGCCGCTGCAGGTAGAATCGAAGATTTATGAATTTAACAATCCGGATGAAAATTCACTAATATTTATGACTACAAACTTTGCTCTGACATTTTTTGCGGTTGCAAACGAGCTTGAGAGCCTTCCTGTTCCGTCTTACCTCATTGTAATTCCCGCGGAAGGAATGAGTGTACTCACAGCCTGGTCAGCGGAAAAATTTACGGCAAAAATCGTTGCAAATACATTGAAAAAACTTGATTTTGCAAGCAGAGTAAAAAACAGAAAAATCATTATCCCCGGACTTCTTGCTCACATGAAAGAGGAGTTGGAGGAAGAAATACAGGACTTTGAAATAGTTGCGGGCACAATAGAAGCCTTTGCAATCGGCGACTTTGTAAAAAATTTGAAATAATGCTAACAAAAAATTTTCTGCCCGTATTTCTTATATACAAAAAGGGCAGAATATGAAAATTCAAAACTCGCAAAATCCAATAAATTTCAACGGTCTGTATTTTAAAAAAGTTTCCCCGCAAATTCAAGAAGCATTCGGGGAATGCCCTGCTATTCAAAAGCTCTCACTTAACAACGATGTATTTATCTCCCAATTTCAACGGAAAGTACAGGAACCTTACGGAAAAATTCTTGAATACGGTTATAGATGCAAAATCGTTGAACCGCCAAACCTTTTCCGGCCAGACAGAAAATTAATTTTTGACGGAATATCCGAAACAGCACTGGATTTATCAAAATATAAAAATCAAAATGAAATAAATAATACAGTCACAAACGATATAGTTGAAGAAATCGGCTATATACATAATGTTAAAGATTTTATAGAAAATTTCTGCAAGGTTATAAAAAAAGATTTTGATATTTAAAAACTAAATTATATTCGCAAACGATAAAAAGTAATCGGAAATAATATTCACAAGCATTGGCAGAATCCATACCATTATTGCAGCACCCAATACAGGTTTGAAAAGAAAGCTTAACTGGAAAACGTTAACCTGAGGAGCCGTTTTTGAAATTACTCCGAGAATTATATCCTGCCCGAGCGTTGCAAGAAGAATAGGAGATGCTATCTGCAAGCCCATATAAAGAACATTCGATGACAAATCTACAACATAATCCAGATTTACAAGTTTTGCCAGAGGAACAATTGTTGCATCAAGGGGAAATATTTCAAAACTTCTCATAAAAGCGTTTAAAAGCCAATAAACACCCCCAAGCTGGATAAAAATTAAAAGTCCGAGAAATGAAAAACATTTACCGACAATAGAAACCTGAGAGGAAGTTGTGGGATCCAAAACCATAGCTGATGACAG
>CALUUR010000060.1 GCA_944324015.1 Candidatus Gastranaerophilales bacterium | reverse complement strand
CTGGGACCGGAGGGATTCGAACCCACGACCAAGGGATTATGAGTCCCCTGCGCTACCGCTGCGCCACAGTCCCAGATGAATTGGTATGGTGTAAGACTTATCAGCGGTAGCAGCGCTACCTTTCCTCTCAAAAACGATACTTAATCGTTTTTTCGGCAGAGTGCCAACAGTCCCAAAAATATTCAATTGTATGTGGAACTTATCAGCGGTAGCTGCGCTACCTTTCCTCTCAAAAATGATACTTAATCGTTTTTTTTTGCAGAGTGCTACAGTCCCAAGCAATATACTTATATATATCATTAAAAACTTGAAAAATCAAGTACAAATTCTCAAATTTTCGGAAACGACCAGTTCGCCTGCTCCTATAATTTGAGAATGCAAGTCAACCGTAATCGTACAGTTCGATGCAATTACAGAATTTGAAATATGAATATTATCGCCGATATTAACGTTATCCCAGATTATGCTGTTTTCAATAACAGAATTTTTCCCTATTTTGACATTTTTTCCTATTGTAGAATTCCCTATAAATTTAACTGACTCGTCAAAATACTTCGTTTCAGTTATATATGCCCCGTTCGGAACTTGTATAACGGGATCATGCTCAAATGAACATTTCCCGTCAAATAAATCTTGGGATGACTGTTTATATTGGTCAATAGTTCCTATATCTGTCCAATATTCTTCCACAGGGAAAGTATTTACGGCATGTTTTTCTAAAAGTTTTGGAAAAACATTTTTTGCGAAATCATAAAACGTATTTTCCGGGATATAATCAAATATTTCGTAATTAAAAATGTATATACCAGTGTTTATAAAATTACTTTTTGCGTCTTCTACAGAGGGTTTTTCCTGAAACTCGGTTATAAATCCTTTATTGTCAGTTACAACAACACCAAAATGCGAAACTTCTTCCAAAGGAATTTTTTTGATTCCGATAGTAGCAATAGCATTAGAGCTTTTATGAATATTAATTCCTTTTTCTAAATCGGCATTAGAAAGCCCGTCTGCTGAAAGTACCAGAAACGGAGTTTCTTTATCAAAAAAGAACTGGCATTTTTTTACTCCGCCTGCAGTTCCGGAGAGATTATCTTCTTTTATGTAGTTAAAATTTATTCCTAAATTATTATACTTGTATCTTTCAATAATTTTCTCGGCTAGGTAATAAGTGTTGCATATAACATTTTTAACTCCTATTGATACGAGATTTTCAAAGAGAATATCCATTACCGGTTTGTTTGCAATTGGAACTAAAGGTTTTGGGACAGCCTTTGTAAGCGGGTCAAGTCTTGACCCTACACCTGCAGACATCACCATCGCTTTAATTGAATCTCTCATAATTATTTAAATTCTACCTTAAAAAACAATTTATTGCAAACTTAAAATCTGGTTGTATTATATATGTAAATGCGGACATTTAACCTCTTTTCCTTGATATCCATCGGGCATACTTTTCATGTATTCTCTATATGTTAGACGAAACCCCAGTATTTTTCTGTATAAAGAAAATAAACTTAACGAAATATATTTATCTAAACGCATATAACATTTATAACATAAGGAGGACAATAAAGATTTGGGACAATCCAAGGGTGGAAACAATATGGACAAATGGATTATATATTGATAATGCGCACCTGTTTTGTTACAATCAGTTTACAATATTACTCAAAGTATTGATAAATCAAGGGAAAATGTATATGGGCTTATAGCTCAGTTGGTAGAGCAGTTGACTCTTAATCTATTCACAAAAATATTTCTTTAAAATCAAAAAGCTAAATTATAGTTATAACAAGGTTTTTGCGCCTTGTTATTTTTTGTACAATATAAAAAATAAAAATGTTCCACTTTTGTTCCACAAAAATGATATAGGGAAATGATATAAATAATCTATTTTAACAGATTAATACTTGAAATTTACGGAGAAAAAGTTTATAATGTCCGTATAATATTCGGAGATAAAATGAAATATATATACCAAAATACAGACTGGCACAGATTTAGATGGTGCGGAGATAAAATCCAAAATTTGCTTTTTGATATTAAAAAAGCTCAAGGTTATTTGCTTGGGAAAATGGACTCTTTAGGGTTCGATGTAAAGAATAATGCTTTATTACAGGTTTTAACAGAGAACATTATTAAATCCTCTGAAATTGAGGGACAAATTTTGGATAAACATCTTGTCCGTTCATCTGTTGCAAGACGTCTCGGAATAGATATCGGCGGAGAAACACCTGTTTCAAGAGATATTGAAGGTGTAGTTGAGATGATGCTTGATGCAACACAAAATTACACTAAAGAAATGTCAAAAGAGAGAATAATAGGCTGGCATGCAGCACTTTTCCCCACAGGATACAGCGGTATGTATAAAATTAATGTCGGCGGCTACAGAACTGATAAACTCAGGCCAATGCAGGTTGTATCGGGTTATACAGGTAATGAAAAGGTGCACTATGAAGCTCCTAAGGCTGAAATTCTAGAGAATGAAATGAGTGAGCTTATCAATTATATTAACACAGAGAAAGAAACGGATTATTTAATTCAAGCAGCAATTGTACATTTGTGGTTTGTAATTCTTCATCCTTTTGATGACGGGAACGGTAGAATTGCAAGAGCCTTAGCTGATATGATACTTGCAAGAAGTGATGACAGCAAATTCAGATTTTATTCTATGTCGTCGCAAATTCAAAAAAACAGAAAAAGTTACTATGAGATTTTGGAAAAGATCCAAAAAGGCACAATGGATATAACAAATTGGCTCGTCTGGTTTTTAGGAAATCTTTTGGCAGCAATCCAATCAAGCGGAGAAATTACGGATAAAGTTTTGCAAAAAGCAGAATTCTGGCGGAAACATGTCAATACAGTTTTTAACGAAAGGCAAATCAAGGTTTTAAACAGGTTTATGGATAATTTTGAGGGAAATCTTACAACAACGAAATGGGCAAAAATGTGCAACTGTTCGCAGGATACTGCTAATTTAGATATTAACGACTTGATTGATAAGAAAATATTGAAGAAAACCGGCAAAGGACGTTCTACACATTACGTTTTTTATAAATAAGGATTAGACTGATAATCTCTAAAGAAAGGACTGCGATATTCAAATATCTCAGCCATATTGAGCGGGCAATATTTAATTTCTTTTTCTCCTCAGGGAATTGTAAACTTTGAACTGCGACAAAATATAACGTTAAATAATCTATTAACCAAAATATTTATAAAAAATTTAAAGGGGCAGATTTCAATTGTAACAAGCTTTTTATGCCTTGTGATTTTTTGTATAATATAAAAAATAAAAAATGTTCCACTTTTATTCAAAATAAGGGGTTAGAACTTTGAAAACGAAGGGTACAGAGGATAGAATTGAATTTGATCCTGAAGAGTTTTCATTCAAACGTACTCTTGAGGAAGCCCATCAAATGGAAAGGGAATCTAATATAAACAATATAAATATACGAAAGTTTTATATGTTTCTTATAAAATAAGATATGAAATTAAATCTATCAAAGAAGTTACAAAAAATTTATGGAGATGCTTATCAAGAAAATAGCCTAAATGATTATGAATTAAAAAAAGCCAATAATATAAAAACAAACTCAACTTTAGATGTAAAAGCTTTAAAAGATTTAATATATAAACAACAACATAATCATAAAAAAACGACTAAAGAAAAAATTAAAACTATAAAACGTATTCTCAACATGTTTTACAAAGATAATGATTACTATAAATTGATTTTTTGGAAACGTATAGATAATGATTATATTATATGGCGGTATAACACAAATCCTAAAGATCATTTAAGTTTTTATTGTATTAGACCTTGTGAATTCTTATGGGGCATACATTCAGTATACAGACTAAAGCTGTATAATAACAAATTGTTTAAAGACTTTATAATCTCAATTATCAATAGTGAAGACATATCTATATCGGAAAGTTCAAAAAATTGTAATACAACCGGACTCCAGTAGATTTAAGTATGTTAACCGTTATAACGCTGAGCGTAATGGTATTAACCTTAATTTATCAACAGAACAAGGAAGAAAGATCTTTGAAGATATTATCAGTGCTTCGGGAGCTTCATTTGTTGTTATTGATACATTAATCTCTTTTATAGATGATGAAAAAGATGCTGAAGTTGTCAAAAAAGCTGTTGATCATCTACGAATGATCGCAGACAAATATAATTGCCATATTTTAATTTGTCATCACACCAGAAAAAGGGAAAGTAAGCAAAAAAGAAAGAAGTTAGATCAGTCAGATTTAATTGGAACATCAGTTATTGCAAGACTTGCAAGTTTAATTTTAGGTATAGATACCGGAGAAAAATATAAACTTTTATCTACAAAGAAGACCTGGTTTTCGCCAATTCCATTAATGGAATTAAATATTTCAGATATAGAAAACGGTAAAGTTGAAGTTACGTTCGAGGAAGCTACTACATCACAAACGAAAGTCGAACATGCTTATAAGCTTATACTGAAACATGTTTCTGATAATAAAATTTTTGAATTTACGAGAAAAGATTTGGAAACGAAATTTAAAAATATTTTGTCAGAAAGCGCAATACGTGGAGCAATAAATAAATTATTGGAAGAACATCGGGTAAAAGCAGAGGGTAACACAAAAGTACGTAAATTTCTCGTTCAGGACATATTACCCTTTTAACATCCAAAACCCTAAAACACATATATAGTGTCATTTTTTATTTGGAGATTACCTGTGTATATAACACAAAATAACTATCACTCGTGGAATTATTAACTGTGTTTAGCAATTCGCTTGAATATAAATTTAATGCAGTTTTAATTTCATTTTTACGGTTGTATGGCTGCAAAATAGTTTTTCATTATTTTTTCTTATATACAATAAACAAATAACATTGACGGATTTTGGTAACAGGTGGTATAATAATCAGATACGGTATAAACAAGGAATATGTAATGAAAATTGTATCATCGCATTAATGTGTTTATTATTAGCGCAGCCTGTATTTGCATTTGGCAGTTATAAAAAGCTGGATTTTCTAAACGGCGAATCAGCTCCTCAGTCAAACAAAATCCTTTATGAATATATCTTGAAGGAACAAAATATGACACCTGAGAGGATTAAAGATTTTGCAAGAATTGAACCACAGTCAGTAAAAGCTTTTGAGGTTGACTTGAACGATGACGGAACTAAAGAAATTTTGGGAGTGTCTATTCAACACTTTATATGGGTACAGCGGGGTATTCTTTGTTTATCTTACAAAAACAACCTAACGGATATAGCAATATATCCATTTTAGTATTTGAGCCGCAAGCTGAAGTATATATTATGAGAGAAATGTCGAACGGATATCATGATATTAAACTTTCCGGCTCAAATGGAGATGGCGGACAATATGTGGCAAAGTATAAAGATGGTATGTACCAGTGGGCATACAAACTATAAGTTTAAATAAAAACTTTGCTGCTGAGTAGAAATATAGATAGCATAGCAGGATAGGTATTACAAAGTGATACCTCTATTTTGTGATGAAAACAAGAAAGGCGGTGAATAATATAAATTTTACACAAATTTGTTTTTAAGGTAGAATAATCAAATGAAAAATAAAATTCTAATCTCAGTTTTAATAATACTCATATTGTTTTTATGTTTCAGTACTTATATTGTTTTGAAACAAAATAAACAGCTTAAATCTTTAGAAATTCAGCTTTCTGAGCGGGAGAGGATTATTGAGGGCTTGAAAGAAGAAAAGAATAATATAATGCCTGAAGCCGGAATTCATCCTATTGAAAAAGCTGTACAGAACTGTATAAAAAAAGAAGATTACACAACAGCCGGAATGTCTAAATGTGTTGAGGATTCTATAAATGATTGGAACAAAGAAATTGACAAATATCTCTCGCTTTTAAAAGACATACTGCCGGAAGAAAAATACAAGTTGCTGCAAATTTCTCAAGAAAAATGGGAAGAATACAAGAACGCTCAGTGGCAATTGTTAGAAGCGGGTTTAACAGAAAAAGACGGAACAATGTATATAAATATCTTAAGCGGAGACAAAGCAGACGTTGTGGAAAAGCGTGCAAAAGATTTATCCGGATTTTATTTTGAACTGACTGATTAGTTTTATTCTGCCTTATTTCGTTTAGTAGCAAAACTATAAGGAGAAAACTATGTATGACAAAAATTTTGAGAAAATAGTTCAGTTGGTTTTTGGTTCAGAAGGTGGTTTTAGTAATCATCCAAATGATAGAGGGGGAAGAACTAATTATGGTGTAACCCAATCAACTTATAACGGCTGGAGAAGAAAAAAAGGATTATCTGTAAAAGATGTTTTTTATATTACGAAAGAAGAAGCAAAACAATTATATTATGAAGAATTTTGGAAAGCGTCAGGAGCAGATAAACTTACAGATCCACGGGAAGCATATATTTTATTTGATATGGCTGTAAATAGCAGTCCATACGAAGCTAAAAAATTATTTAAGCAAAGTAATGAAAATTTTTATAAATTTTTAAAGAATAGAAAAATTTTTTATAAAAATTTGATTGACAGAAGACCTGATCAAAAAGTATTTGAAAAAGGTTGGATGAGCAGATTAAAACAAGTTGAAGACAACGCTAATTCAATGATTACTAATGGTTTTTACACTCCGTCGTATGCTAATTCAATAACTCCATTTGATGAAGAATATAGCGGGGAACTTAAACGAGTAGACAATTTGGATTCTTACGAGAGAGAACGCTTAAAAAATAAGTATCAGTATTTATTGAATAAAAGTAGTATTCAAACTGGTGGTGCAGCACCAATACCGGTATTACCTCATCAAGTTGAATACTCAGGCTACGTAAATCAAGAAACCGGAGATGGTAAAATTTTCTCTAGAGAATTGATTTCACAAATGTCTGGTGATGAATATACAAGCAGTGAACCGGCTATAATGGCACAGTTAAGAAGCATCGGCATACCCTATGAGTCAGACCTGGAACTTGCAAGTATTAGTGGCGGAGGTTTGGTTTATGTAAAACCATACACAAGATCTGATGGCACAGAAGTCCGCGGATATTACAGATCAGTATAGTAAATAAAAGCAGGTTCAATACCTGCTTTTTAATTTGTATCTTTTCTGGAATTTTATATTAAATAAATGCACGACTTTGTGGCATTTGGTGTAAAAAGAAAGGAAAAGATATGAAACATCTGGTTGAACCCATCAGGGATAAGAAAAAAATTCGAGCTGTGGAAGAATATCTTGCAAAGAGAAGCAAACGGAACAGGTTATTGTTTGTGCTTGGCTGTAATTCCGGGTTAAGGGTTTCTGACATACTCGCGTTGGATGTAAAAGATGTCAGGGGGAAATCTCACATAGAACTTAACGAAAAGAAAACAGGGAAATGCAAGCGGTTCCCGATAAATGATAAATTAAAAAAGCTTATCAATGAGTTTATAAAGGATAAATCAGATGATGAACCGTTATTTTTAAGTCAAAAACAAATGAGATTAGACCGTTCACAAGTGTACAGGATGCTGAATAAAGCGTGTAAAGCTGTCGGAATTGATGTGAATATCGGAACACACAGCATGAGAAAAAGTTTCGGTTATCATCACTATAACCAGTTCAAAGATGTTGCGATGTTACAGATGATATTCAATCATTCATCGCCTCAGATAACATTACGTTATATAGGGATAAATCAGGATCAAATTATGACAGCTACCGCCAGTTTGAGCTGTAAATGCACCATTTTAAAAAGCATTAAACTATTTATTTTGGAATATTTGTTTTGTTCTATCTTACAATGGCCGATTACAAAGCCCGAATGCCGGTTATATATTCAACTTACATTTCAACAGGCACACTAGATGAAGCTCCGATGGCTTACAAAAATCCTGATGAAATTGTTCTAGCAATATCCCCGACTGCCGAAATTATTGATTATCTCAAACCGATATATAATTTTAAAGCGGGGTAGTGCTAAGCGGATTTAATAAAAAGTGATATTAATTAGGTATTACATCTGCATTATATTTAACAGATCAAAATTCTTATATTTATTCATATTCATATCTCGCAATACCTGTAAAGTATGTTCTGTAGTAAGATGCGAATATCGTTTTACCATTGCTAATGTCTTATGACCTAATATCTCTGCGATTTCAATAAGATTAGCTCCGTCCATTGCTAGAAAACTTGCAGCAGAATGCCTCAAGTCATGAAAGCGAAAATCATTTAACAGTGCCTCATTTCTGACTTCATTCCAAATCTTTCTGATTGAAAAAGGAGCTTTACCGTCTCTACGAGGAAAAACATATTCTGATTTTATTTTTGGAGGATTTTCCTTTAGCTGAATTAATAACGGGATAACTGGTTTAAAAAGACTGACTGTTCGCGTTTCTCCGTTTTTTGTATCCTTGTAAGTTAAAGTTTCCCTGCTAAAGTTTACATCTTGCCATGTGAGGGACATAATCTCATTCAGCCGTGCTCCTGTAAATAAACCTATACAAACCACTGGCAGTATATATGGATTTTGATTTAATTTACATGAGTGTAGTAACTTCTTTATTTCTTCATCAGAAAGCATACGCGTTCTTCCTTTTGGTTCTCTTAGCTTTTTTACCTTTTTCATTGGATTTTCAGAAATCCATTCATATTCCTCATAGCATTTTGAAAAAGCAACTGATAAAGCCGCATAATATCTGTTTACAGTTGCAGGTGTTCTTTTAGTAATATTTTTATTATTTGGAGAACCTTTATGTATATCTTCATTTCGTAACACCTGGAGCTGTTCAGCTAATATAGCGGGTGTTACTGCAGATAAATATAAGTAATCAATTTTGTCTTTCCACCAATCAAGCATATTTTTACTGGCTCTATGATAATCATTGGCGGGTACATTAAGGTACTGTTTTTCATACTTATTTATCATATCTGCAATAGTATGTTTAGTTGCCTCATAATACTTAAATATACCTCTATCCATATCCGATTCAGTATCGCGCATAAAGTTAAGAGCATCTGTTTTGCGCCGAAATGTTTTACAAACTAATTTATATCCTTTTTTGCGAATTTTAACAAGCCAACGGGAGTTTCCATTCTTATCATACCGTTCAATCAGGCTTCCCATGTGATTTTATCCTTTCAAAAATGTTCCAATATTGTTCCAATTTATATTGAAATAAATTGAAAGCTTATGATATTAATTAAACGGTGAAATTTGCTCAAAATCAATCCCATCTTGGTTTTGGGCTATCATTTATTATCATATATTGACAATGCGCACCTGTTTTGTTACAATCAGTTTACAATACTACTCAAAGTATTGATAAATCAAGGAAAAATGTATACGGGCTTATAGCTCAGTTGGTAGAGCAGTTGACTCTTAATCAATTGGTCGAGGGTTCGAGCCCCTCTGAGCCCAAAATAAAAAGACAGGTTTTTATCCTGTCTTTTATTTTATAAGGGGCGAGAACCACAAGGCGTAAGCCTTGTCCGGTTCGAACGCGAACGAGCTGAAGGCGAAGGTTTGCCTGCAAAATCTATAAATCATTTCAGCAGGCAACCGAAGACCTGTTAAACGCGAGAGAGCAAGAGCG
>CALUUR010000059.1 GCA_944324015.1 Candidatus Gastranaerophilales bacterium | reverse complement strand
GGTCCTGATGTAATTCTGACCTTGTCGCCTGCTTTAACATCAAGTTCAATTTTTTGTTGAGTAGATGATGAACGGTTAATAATTTTCTTAATTTCGCTATCCCTTGCCGGTATCGGTTTTTTAGCGGAACCGACAAATTTTGTAACACCTGAAGTGTGTCTTACAACATACCAGCTGTCTTCATCCATTATCATTTCAACAAGAACATATCCGGGGAAGATTTTTTCTTCACGCTCCTGTTTTTTACCGCCCTTCATCTGGGTAACAGTCTTTTGAGGAACTTCAATTCTGAATATTTTATCGCCCATATTCATATATTCGATACGTTTTTCAAGGTTTACTTTTACTTTATTTTCATACCCTGAATATGTATGAACAATGTACCAGCGTTTCTGATTTTTCTTAGCTTCCTTTTTTTCAGCTTCTGCTTCTTCTTGCGCTTTAGCTTCTAAAGCTTCTTGAGCTTTATCTTCATTAAGCTGTTCTTCCATTGATTTTTCTTTTTTAGTCATAAGCCACCTTTATGTTTTGTAAACCGGACTATTTAATTAATCCAAGCAAACCTTTAAAAATAATATCCATTAAATATACCGCTACGGTGAAAACAAATACGATAGCGATAACAAAAACAGTTTCAGCAACAACCTGACGTTTTTCAGGCCAGCTTATCTTTCCCCATTCGGTTCTTACGCCTCTGAAGTAAGTCTTTACTGAATTTGTTGTACTTTCTAACCATGCCGGTGTTGAATTTTCTGAACCTATCATATTTTTGTTTCCTTATAATTTAATAAATCGCGCCCTGAAGGACTCGAACCCTCGACATCCGGTTTTGGAGACCGACGTTCTACCAACTGAACTAAGGACGCAAATTGGAAGTTCGGCTAACAGAAGACAAGAAGGCAGGCAATTACAGAATAACTTGACCTCTTGTCCTCTTGACATCCGTACTTCTGCTATTTTGTTTCCTTGTGGTTGGTGTGTTTTTTGCAAGTCGGGCAGTATTTGCTCAACTCTAGTCTTTCTTTGATATTTTTTTTGTTTTTTGTTGTTGTGTAGTTTCTTTCTTTACAATCTTCACAGGCAAGAACTACCATTCTGTCGTTTTTTCCTTTGATACCCATTGTTTTTTATTTCCTTTTCAGTTGATTAATTATCTTATATTTATCATAGACAGCTTTTTGCTGCCCGTTCCGCTTTAAAAAAGAATGTGATATCACTCACATTCTAATTAAATCGGCTTATGATAACATAATAAAACAAACAAAATAAATTGAAAACGTTTTGTTAACAAACAATAAGCTAATAAAACAAAAACAACCGGCTAATATAACCGGCTGCGTTTTGTTAAGAACTTTAATTTAGTTAATAGTAAAATCAGAGCTTGCTGAAACCCTTTCCGAAGAGTAAGGAGAAGGCATATCATAGCCTCTAAACGAATCCGAGCGGAGTTTTTCCATATAAACCTGCCCGTTTTTAACAATTTGCTGCTGCTGGGTCAAGTTTTTTTCAAGATTAGTTAAAACTTGTTCAGCATATAATTCAGCACCTTCTTTTGTTTTCATTGCATCTTCCGTTGCCTGAGCTCTGATATTATCAGCTTCTTCCAATGCTTTACGTTTAATTTCTTCGCATTCTTCCTGAACCTGAGTTCTTATTCTTATTCCTTCTCTTTCCAGAGCTTTTATAAAATCAGCTTCTGACAATTTTCTATCTGCTTCCATCTGAGCATCTTTAACAATTTTTTCAGCTTTCTGCTGGGCTTCCAGCTGTAATTCATCTCTGCGTCTTAAAAATGCTCTTGCCTCCTGAACTTCTACAGGCAATGAAGCATAAATTCTATCAATTAATGTTTCAATTTCTTTTGTTTTTACAACAGTAAATTTTCTCGGAACAATAGGGAAACCTTCTTCCAAAGAAATTTCCAACATTTTCAATAAGTCATATACACCGTTATTTTGCTGCATTGTTGTCACACATATACCTTTCACTTAAATATAATTATATTCTACATAAGCGCATTTTAATTGTCAAATACTTTATTAACATTTATAATTATTCTTCAAATAATTATTTACTGGTTCGGGAACGAATTTGGAAATATCTCCCTTATTCAAAAAGATTTCTTTTATTGTACTTGATGAGATAAAGTTGTATTTCGGCTTTGTGGTTAAAAACACTGTTTTCACTTCATCTGCCAGAGCACTGTTTGCCTGAGAAAGCTGCATTTCATACTCGAAATCAGATACGGCACGCAAACCTCTTATCAAAACGGTTGCCCCTTTTTGCCGTGCATAGTTGATTGTAAGCCCTTCAAAAAAATCTACTTCAACATTTTCAATATCTTTTACACTTTCTTTTATAAGCTTAACCCTTACATCAACAGGTAAAAAACCGTGTTTTTCGGAATTTCTTGCAACAGCAATAATAACTCGGTCAAAAATACCTGCAGCAGTTTTGAGAATATCAAGATGTCCTTTTGTAACCGGATCAAAGCTTCCCGGATAAATAGCAATTTTCATATTAAAATCCTTTATTTTTGATTATAAAACAAAAATAAATATAATGAACATTTACTATTTAAGACAATACTATGAACTGAACATAGTAAATACTTTTTCAACATTTTTGCTGATAAGGTTTTTAACCGTATCGTATTCCGTTGTCAGAGCAGAGAGTTCAGTATCAATATTTTTCATTTTCAAATCAAGGGTTTGTTCTCTGTAGCTCAATTTGGATTTTTCAATTTCGTATTCTGTTTCAGCCTGTGCTTTAGCTGCTTCATCATCTATTTCAGTTATATATTCATTAAGAGCGTAAGCACCCTGATAATAGTATCCGTCATTACTCAATGAAGAAACAAACAGCCTGCCGTTTTTGATAGCCTCTGACAAATACTGCGGATCCGTAGCCATCTGCTGCATCATAGTATCGGAGACGGCACCATATGTACACAGCTGGTTGTACAGCATGTTATAGAAACCGCCTATGGAAATCTCCGTACTGGATAAATCTTTATTCGGGTTATCAGGATTTATATCCGGCTCTTTAAACATAAAATAATAATTTAAATCATCTGTTACAAAAATACTACCGCTTGCAGTAGGCTCAACGTTAAATGAAGTTTCGGAGAATCCTTCACAAGCAATGGCAAAATTTGTTAAAAATGTTTTTAACAAATTTGTTAAACTAATTGCAGTTTGCTTTGTCCCGTCTATCTCTAAAGATAAAAATCCATTACAATTAGCAGCACTCTTTTTTAAAATGTCCCATTTACCAATATCACCCCACATTGGGGGGAACTCTATACTCGCGCCTCCATTAGCAATATCCTCTTTTGTAAACTCAATAGCTTGAGCTAATGCATCATAGGATTCAGCATCAACATTAAGACCTTCACCTGTTATACCATTTTCCGTAGTATATCCTAATAGTGTTGCGATTTTATTTATTGCGTTTGGAACTAACGTGTTTTGCATGTCTTTATCCCCATTAAGCAGAAGAACGTAATCTCCCTCCAACAAATCTCCCAGAGAAACATCTGAAAGATCAGTAGTCACATCGGAGCCATTTACTACAACGGTAGCCGTTTGATCTTCCGAAAAACCAAATTCTTTTAATATCTCACTTGCCGGATAATTAATAGTAGTGGTAGTAATATTATTACTTTCATGAGTTGTTTTTCCCTTCAACTTGGCAATAAATGCATTTGTGGTTACTGCTGTTGCTATTGTTGTATCAGGGAGTTCGCCGCCAAGTCCGGCATCTGATTCATAAGTAACCTTCTTGGCATCTTCACCTATTGAAGGAGTTATACAACCGTAATTTATAAGAGAATTGATAAAGTTATCTCTGGCACCCAGATAATAGTCAGCAGGATCTCCGGATGTATTTCCGTATCTGTCAAAAAGATGATTTTGGGTGGCAGGAGAACCATCCTTGTTTATAACACCGGCCGAAACAGCTGCATTAAACATTGTATCCGACAGCAATATTCTGCCTGTAGAATCGGTAATAAGCGTCGGAATATAATCATTAAGTGCAGAAGGAGTCATTATCAAATCGTAAGAAAGATCATAAGTTTCGTCCATACCTGTTGTCCACACAAGTTTTGATGCACTCAGAGAATTCTGGTATTTCTGGGCAGCAGTCTGCATAGCACGGGTAACTGAAAGTTTTTCCTGCGCAATTTGCATAGATTGAAATTCACAGTTCATTTTTCGTGAAGTTATGGCTAAAAATCTCGCTTGTGAAGCTGCCAATCCCATTTTTTAATCCTTTCTGATGATTTTGCCTGAATTTGTACGATATCTTAGTAACAACATGTCTGTTATTCGTATTGACGGCATTTCTCAGTCAAAACTTTAAATAATAAAGATAAAAATGTTACATTTATTAACATTATTTTAAATCTATAAGCAAGTCATATATCTTATCAATTTTGTCTTTGACTTCTGAAAATTGATCTTTTAGATCTATAAAACTGTGTATTGTAACAAATTTTTCTTCAATTTCTTCAATAATTTCTCTGTGTTTTTTTTCGAGCTGTTCAGGAGTTACAAACAATCTTTGCTGAACAAAAAACATCAATACAACTATTATTATCGGAGAATATTCTATAATTTTTTCCATTTCTATTTCCTTTTTTTAAGTATTTTTCTTCTCCCCCCCCCTGCGGGAGAAGGTGGTACGTAGTACCGGATGAGGGGTAATTAATAATTGTCATAACGAGGAGGACTGTGCCCGACGTGGTAATCGCATTACCGTCGGATTTTTTACAATTCTGCGATTGTCACGGTCGTTTCTCACGCTGACAATGACATGTATATTGTGAACTCTGCCCGCCGATAACGGCTTGCCTTCCTGACCTCTTGCCTTCCAATCTTCCTAAATCAGCCCTCTGGCTTCCGTTTAAAAGGTTGAATAAAGACTACAAACTTATCGGCCAGTAAAAATCTACAAGATATGAAGCGGCATCCATCGGGTGAGATAAGAATTTAAGCTCTTTAGACTGTTTTATCTGCTGGTAAGTCGGAATGTCTATTTTAGAAGAACCTTCCTTATATTTAAGGTTATAAATGTTATAAAGGAGTTTTTCACATTTTTTATCAACAAACAGACAAATCTCACCGTCTGCGGAGCGGACTTTCGCATTAAATGCCATAATCCTGTTTTTTATAGGCGGGTTAAATGCTTTTATCTGAATTTCTACATCATACCCGTATTGTAGAAGCTTTTTCTTTATTATTACGTAATTTGTATATTCACTTGTACAGCTTCTGTTATCACCCGATGCATCGCCGTTTACTATAACTTTTCCTTTATGATTGGGGTACCGTCTGTAGAATTCATCGCAGGCCTTTGCAGTTGTAGTATTTTCCATTGCAATTTCATCAAAATAAAAAACCTTGTCATCAGTTTTATGTGCAAAAACCCAGCACATAGGATCAACGTTAAAGTCGCACGAAATATGCAAATCCATATCAGTCTGATAAGTTATATCCCTTATATTTTCAGAGGTAAAATCCTTTATAACAAGCCCGTTATTATATTCGCCGTTTTGTGCAAGTACAAAGATATTGTAATACTGCTCATCATAAAGTTTTTTCAATTCATCACAAAAACCTTCGGGCAGATAAATATTCTGGGTTGTCGGCGCCGTAATAAGTCTGTAATTCGGAGCAGGACTTTCCACAAAAGTTTTGTAAATCCAGCCTCTTTGCATTTCAGGATTAGTATGCCCGAATATGCGGTATGTAAAATTTTTCCATGCTTTCTTAACCCTCTGTCTCATACGTCCGAGGAGCATTTTAAAAGTGTCATACGGAATATCAGACATTTCTTCAATCTCTACAAACCCCAGATTTAATGATTTTAATTTATTCGGCTCATCAAAGTGTCTGAAAAGGATTTCCGAGCCGTTTTTAAAAGTAAGTTTTTGTAAAGTTGATGACCATTCATAGTCTATGCCGTCAACAAAACCAAAATTTTCCAGATGTTCAAAGTAAGTTTGCAAAGTCGTATCTCTTACAAGAGTATAAGTCTGTGCCCCGACAAGTCCGCGCACTCCGGGGAATTTTAATGCTAGCAAAATTCCGAGGAGAGAACCCGCAAAAGTTTTGCCTGAGCCGTAACCTCCCTGATAAACCGCAACATCCAGTGTGTAATCATGGGGAATTTCCAAAAATTCCCTTTGAGCTTTTAATAATTTGTATTCCATAACATTCTCTGATTGTTCAAATTTTTTGTCATCAAAATAAAACCGCTGTTTTCAGCGGTTTAAAATAATCATACTTCTCAGCTATTCTTAATTATTTGCTTGTATCTACATCTATTGAAAAAACTTTTTTATTATCAATAAAAGAACCACCAATACTTATATCTATATCATCATATCGTTGAAACCCCAGATAAATACTCATATGCATTTCATCTATATCCATACCTTCTCGAAATGGCAATGGTTTTACAGACAATATTATTTCTTTTACTTTTCTGTCATAGTAATCATTTTGGAATACACAACCTTTAATATCTTTTATTTTACCATCTCGAGTTAAAATAAAATCATAAGCAGCACCCCATCCGCGGAGACGAAACATTTTCTTTGCTTCAAGAGCCTGCTTTAAGGCTTTGCCATAATCTTCAAGATAACCCCAGTATATCGGGTTAGTTTCTTTCGTTATTCTTATTCCTGCACCGGTAGGCGGAAAGCCCTCACTAAATACAGGGATTTGAAAGAGTATTAACATTAATATTAAAATTAGTTTCTTCATACTAATATTTTACTAAAAAAGTCTCATTTGTATATAATACTTTTATTTATATTTTTTCTAAGGGGAAAGTGCCGCTTTTGCGGCACTATGTTTTGTCGTCACCAAGTAAAAAATTGTTTGCGTTTTCTATTCCGTACTGTTCAAGTGCAAATTTAAAACACTCTAGCCAATCTATCTTTTCTTCTACCTCAGGAACCTGCGCAAATGAACTTACAACCTCAAAAAGTTCTTTTAATCTTGCCTTTCTCTCAAATGTAGCTTTCCTGTCGCCGTATCTGTATACGTAAGCCGCATTTCTTATTTCATCAGTTATTTCAAGAAAACTTGTTTTTCCTCTGTCGTTTACTCCTATTACTTCACTTCCAAGTTTAAAGTAAGATATAATTTCTGCGGTTTTTTCAACCATCGGAACGATAATCTTTCGATTTATTGCATCTAAAATCATATTCAAACGTGCTTCCTGACCGCTGACAGAATAATTTAATTCAGTAGCTGTTCTTTGTGCCGATTGAATATTTCCAGCCATATTTTTGAAAATTCCCGTCGCACTTTCAATTGTTGATTTAAAGTAGTTTAGAAAATCCCAGCCCACCATTGCTTTGTCAAATGATAACGGTGTCGGGGCAGCTGGCATCAAAGCGGCATCATACTCAATAATTTTTCCGGGTTTTACATCCTGCTGCCCTTTAAAGCAGCCTTTAGGAGCAAGGTAAGGAGGGTTTATCATTAATGCAAGCGCATCAATTTGTTTATTCATAATGGTTGATGCGAGATTATTTAATATCAAAGCAACTCTTAACGGTGAAATTCCTCTTTTTGTCTGCGGAGATTCTATAATATTTGCGTGTATAAACGGGTTTATTACAAAAGGATTGCTTTCAAATCTTATAATCTCCCGTCTTGCGGCAACAACAATCAGCCAGTTTTTTAAAAGCCTTCCGTCCGAAAGTTCAATATCACCCCAGTATTCAAGAATTTCAACTTTTTTACCCTCAACTGCCCCGTCATTATCATCATTATTCGGGTACTTTTTACCTGCCACCACTCCTTTCAATACTTCCAGTTTTCTATCATCAAGTAAATTGTTAGCCTTGTCCGAAAACAATTCATCTATAGTCGAATATGTTCTGTAAATCTTTGCACACTTATCCCAGTTATCGGCATTATATTTGTCAAAAACAAAATCTTCGGCTTTTATATGTTTTACTTTTGCATTATCATATATAACTTTTTCATCAATCACAAAACCTTTTTTCTCCGGATTTAAAAGCTGTTCTTCAATCGTCTGAGCGCGTCTTATTGATTTAATCTTCGTTTCCCAGCCGACAAACAGGGTGCTCTCACCTGTTTCAACTATACTGTCTATAACCTTTTCAATCTCATCCTCAAGTTTCATGTTCTCAAAAGTATTTACAAGCATAGCTTTCTGCTTGTTAGCAAAACCTTGTGTCTGCGGAGTTGTTCCCCCGACATCAAACATAGCATCAGGATGTGAATACAAATTTTCGCTTATATGCGATTTCAAAGTCTGTGCAAGTTCGTAAATATCGGGCAGTTCAATATTACTGTCCCAGCTGTTTCCAACCGGAATACCTGTGTTATAAACCGCATCCCTGACAAGTTTAATGTCACTGAGCTGTGAACTTCTCTGTTCGTTAAAACGATCATATTTTTCGGTTATATTTCCTAATAAAAAACTTTCTTCAACAGGAGAAAGCTTCTGTGTTAAATCTTCTGTTTCTATCTTCATTCTTTTACCCTTTCCGTCGATATTCATCAGACTTTTAATATTCATGCCAGAGGTTACACCTCCTCTTTTTATCCTTTCCGCCGATATTCATCAGACCTATGATATTTTCATCAATATTTATTAAAAACCGAATATACCTCTATATCCTGCAATTTTCCTTTCCTTAATGTTTCATTTTTCAGCAGCGCTTCCCTCTCAAAACCCGCAGCCTTTAAAAGAGTTTTCACACGAAAATTCTCAGGATAAACAAGTGCTTTTATTTTTACAAAACTGTATTTTTTAAAACAGTATTCAAAAAATAACTTTGCACAATATTTTGTATAATCTCCCCAGAAGCGTTTATCAAAACAGGTTGTAACCTCTGCACTGTGCAGTCTCTCACTGTCACCCGTTATATTATCCAGATATACCAACCCGCTGACAATGTCGTTTTCTGCAATGACAAAGAAAAACGGCTGAGTTCTTAAAATAAGATTATAAAAATATTCAAAAACCGACCTGCCGTTCAAAGCATAGTCATCATCCATAAAACCGCAATATTTTGAGTACAAAAATAAGGCCTGCTCAAAATACGCAGGTTTTGCAAAAGGTGATATAAATTTAGTCATTAAAATACAGCCTTCTCAAACTTTATATAAGAATCATCAGTTGTAAATGCACTCAATTTTCCCTCAAGCATATTTTTTCTCACCGTATCCTGAATACCGATAAGTGCATCTGCCTGAATTCCGTTTATGAAAGTTTCACATTTTGTGTTCCTGTTGAAACAGCGAAATACTGAAAATCTTGAAAAAATCATATCTTTCGGTAAATCTTTTATATTTGTGTATTCTTTCTTTTCAGGCTTTTCTTTTGATTTTTTCAAATCATCCATAAATTCTTTTTCTATACGCATTTTAATGAGTTCATCCAAAGATGTATTGTTTAAAAGCATTTCTTCCGCATTATTATTCTTCATAAAAAAATCTCCTTTTAACTAAATTTTGCTGTCATCAAGATTAGAAATTGTAATAATTTTTGCCTGCTTATATTCTTCCTCACCCTGATTTGACGTAAATCCCA
>CALUUR010000058.1 GCA_944324015.1 Candidatus Gastranaerophilales bacterium | reverse complement strand
GGTGCAACTTCAGTTATAGGTGGCGGCGATTCAGTTTCTGCTGCTAAGAAATACTTTAAAGCAGAAGATTTTACACATGTTTCAACAGGCGGCGGCGCATCACTTGAATTTATTGAAGGAAAAATCCTTCCGGGCGTAGCTGCTCTTGATGACAAGTAATCTTGCTTAATAGTGAATAATGTTTGAAAAACGAGGCAATGTGGAAAATCCCACATTGCCTTATTTTTTTTGATTGTTGATTGCGGATGCTTGTGTCATCAAAAATGGCGGACATAATGTCCGCCATTTTTGTCGTTTTATCAATTATTTTGCTAATTTGTTTACTGCAATTGTTAATCTGGATTTCTTTCTCGCTGCTGTATTCTTGTGCATAATACCCTTAACTACAGCTTTGTCACAAAGTTGGTAAACTTTTGAAATAGCTTTATTCAATGCGTCTTTATCTTCTCCTTTAGCAAGTTCTAAAACTCTTTTTACTGCTGTTTTTACAGAAGATTTGAACGCTACGTTTCTAACTCTGTTTTTTTCTGCGATCAATACACGTTTTTTTGCAGATTTAATGTTTGCCATAATTGAATTTATCCTTTCTAATCGCTTGCGGCATTTAATGACGATGCCTGTTACTAGAGGATGTGAGTACAATTATTATTGTTCGCTAAAATTATTTTTGCAAGCCTTATTTTGTCAAAAGTTTTAACTTTTGTAACAGTATTCAACAGAATTAGTTCTACGGTATTATATTTTTTACCCGTTTGTGCTATACATATTATATATCATGTCGCGTAGTATATTTAAACATTGAGAGAAGCGAACGGAGGCAAAAATGTCAGTAGGACAATTCGTATTTATGTTACACAGTCACCTTCCATATTACAGAAAAGCCGGTATGTGGCCTTTCGGGGAAGAAAATCTTTATGAATGTATGGCTGAAACTTATGTGCCGCTTTTGAATGCAATTTCAGAATTGTATGATGAAGGTATTAAGGCAAAATTAACTGTAGGCATTACACCTATTCTTGCCGAGCAGTTAAATGATGAACACTTAAAACACGGGTTTGTAAAATATTTAGATTCCCGTATAGCAAAAGTGTCAAAAGATTTGGAAAGATATCCGGATGAAAAAGTGCCGCATTCTCAGCACTTAAAATATCTTGCTAAATATTATTTCGATTGGTTTAATCACATAAGAGATTCTTTTGTAAATAAATACGGCATGGATTTGATTGCACAATTTAAAAAATATCAGGATCTTGGATGTATAGAAATTACGACATCCGGTGCAACGCACGGTTTTTCTCCACTGCTGGCAACAGACAGCAACCTGAACGCTCAATTCAAAGTTGGTTCGGACACAACTCAAAGGTTGTTCGGCAAAAAAGCAAAAGGCTGTTGGCTTCCTGAATGTGCTTATAGACAAGGTTATGAATATGTAGGTAAAGACGGTCAAAAACACTGGCGACCTGCAATAGAAGTAACATTACAGAATAACGATATTGAATATTTCTTTACAGAATCCCACGTTATAGAAGGCGGAAATTCAATCGGAAACAGACGTGTAATCGGTGTTTACGGTAATATTGAATACATTCCGCTGCCGGAACGTCCTGCAACCGGTTATGACACATATTCAGCATACTGGCTTCCTGACGCACAGGTTGCTGTAATGGGAAGAAATGACCGTGCAGGTTATCAAGTTTGGTCAGCGGCAGACGGTTATCCCGGTGATGGCTGCTACCGTGAATTTCACAGAAAAGACTGCAATTCCGGCATGCACTACTGGAGAATAACTTCTCCAAGAACGGATTTAGGCGATAAGATGCTCTATGATCCTGTCTTAGCCCTAAATAAGGTAAATGAAAATTCAGACCATTATACAACCCTGATTTACCATTTATTAAATGACTACAAAATGGCACATAACGGTAAAGAAGGATTAGTCATGGTATCATTCGACACCGAATTGTTCGGACACTGGTGGTTTGAAGGTGTAGAATTTATAAAACAGGTTATTAAGAAATTCCAAACTTACTTACCGGAAGTAGAGCGTATGACAGCAGGTGAATATATCCATGCACATCCACCGACAGAAGCAATCCAGATCCCTGAAAGTTCGTGGGGTCAAGGCGGTCATTTCTACGTATGGCAGAATCATTTAACTGAATGGATGTGGCCTATTATTCATTCTTGTGAAAAACGTATTAATGCAATAGTTGACAGATATCCTGAAATACCGGAAGATAAACTGTTACACAGAGCATTAAACCAAATGGCAAGAGAAAATCTGTTGTTACAAAGTTCTGATTGGCCTTTCTTAATCACAACATGGCAGGCAAAGGATTATGCGACAGACAGATTCCGTGAACACGTAGACCGATTTGAAAAAATCGCGGACATGATAGAAAGCGGTAATATTGATGATGCTGAGTTACAGAAAATCGAAAGCATTGATAACTGTTTCCCTGTAATAGATTACAGAGTATATCAATCAATAGAAGAGGGTGTAATACCGCAGCAGTCAAAGAAACTAGCACCGCTTTATAATTAACCTTTAAAGTAAATAATGAATTGAAAAATGCGCTGATAACCAGCGCATTTTTTTAACATTGCGAAAGAGATAAGAAATTCAAAAAAAATATAAAAAAAATAAAAAAAGGTATTGCAAAAAAAAATTCAGCGGACTATAATAATAAATGTCGAGAGACATTGACAAGAGGGGAACCTCAAAATAAGGGAGCGTAGCTCAGTTTGGTTAGAGCGCATGCCTGTCACGCATGAGGTCGCGAGTTCGAGCCTCGTCGTTCCCGCCATTTGAAAATTGACCCTCTTGAGGGTCTTTTTTATTAGTAAAATCAATACTTTCAGGTGGTTCGAGAGTGTCAAATTCCTTATCTTCTTCTTTTATTAAATCAGAAAGCGTATAGAATACCGGAAACAGCTCTATGTCTAGCTTTTTATCATAATAGGTAATGTTCGAGATAACAGTTGACGTGATAAAACGTTTTTCTTCTGCCGTTCCATTCAAGTACATTTCGTGAGCATTATGGCAGAATTTCAATAACATTTCTGTCATATTATAAAATTCTTCATCAGCTTTGTTCATTCGGTGCAACTGATTTATCAACTCCGTTTTTTCCGCATGCCATTTCTTGTTAGTTACTATCCAAAATTCTTCTGATACTTTACCGTCGCATTTATCAATGTATAATTGCTCAATCCGTTTTTGCAAAGTTGTTATCTGTCTATTTATCTGTATGCTGGCATGTTCTTGATACTCATTCTTAGCATTATGAATATCTTTTATACTCCCCAAAACGTCATCTAATATAGCCTTCGTGATTTTGAAGCTCTTCAAAATATTTGCAATAGCTGTATCGACAGTATTCTGATTTACATAAGATTTTGCCTTACAGCCTTTCTTATAATAGTCGCTACAGCGATAATAAACGTACTTCCCTTTCTTCAATTCTGGAGAAAGCATGCCACCACATACCGAACAACGCATTAACCCTTGATACGGGAATTGTTCATCATGTGTTTTAGCTTTACTTTGACCGTTTAATCGTTCTTGAACAACATTAAAGGTATGTTCATCTATAATTGCCTCATGCTGTGCATTTTCACATTTTGGATAATTACTATATTGGAATTTTCCTATATAAAATTCATCTTTAAACATTCGTTCAAAGGTTCTTTTCGATACTTTACAACCCTTTTTACTTCTCAATCCCTCTTTATATAGTAAGTTACAAATTTCTAACTCGGAATATGAGCCAGTAGCGTATAATTGAAATGCACGCTTGATATATGGTGCACGTTCATTATCAACGACTATAATTCGTTTCCCATGACCGTCATCAGTATTTAGGTAACCTATAGGTGCTTTGGAAGGGTATATACCCTCTCTTGCTTTTTCTGCCTGTCCTTTGCGGACTTCCTCAGATAGGTTGTCGATGTAGAATTTTGCACATAGTACGTCCATACCATGTCTGAACTTCTGATGACTTGTTGCTTGCTCTGAAATGATTTCATGTTCTTTGACTAAATGAATGGCTATATGTTTGTAATCTTCTAGAATGACAAAGTCTTTAAAATTACGGTGAAGCCGGTCTGTTTTTTCAACAAGAAGATTTTGAACATCTGAATGAGAGTTCAAAAATTTGAGCATTTCATTAAATTGCTTTCTTCCTGCCACTTTAGCCGTTTCCGACTCTTGAAAGGTTTTGACAATTTCTAAGCCATTTTTTGTTGCATATTCCCGCAGAAATTTAATCTGTGCAGGAATTGAATATCCACCCTTTTCCTGCTCCTTGCTGGATACGCGGGCATATATGACAGCTTTATTACCGTAATCATATTTTTTAGCCACTAGACACACTCCTACGCAGAAGTATAGCTAAAACATGGAGATAATACAATCTACTTCTTAATTCCCATTTTTAATAGTTTATGAAGATACTCGGCTAGTCGTTTCTTATCCTCTTCAATGCTTGATTTGTTCTCTGGTTTAATTAAGTTTACGGTTACATCTTTAACCTTAAAAGAAGAAACTATTTGTTTCATTCGCTAAGCCTGTTCCGATAAACAGCGAAATTAAACCCACATGGGTTAAATCACTTTCATCATTGAACTAGACTTAGCCTTTAAAAGGTCTTACATGGGCTATCCCCTAAGCCGTTATCCGTTTTTATCCCTATAAGTATAAGTATTATTAACGGCATACGTTCACTATACTACAACTCAATTATACCATAAATTGCGGTTTTTCTCAACTGTTTTGCGGTTTTCGGTGGCATTTATAATTATATTCAATGTTTAATCTTCTGAAACTCTTGAATGATGTTGAATAATACCTCAAGTTCTTTACCGGTCTTTGCTTGTAGCAAGGTTATATAGTCTTTATCTGCAACTTGTTCATCAGTTTCAAGAAACACAAATAGTTTGTATACTGGTACATTCAGGGCTTCTGCAATAAGGGGTATTTTGCTTAAGGTTACTGGATTATGAGCATTCTCCCAATAACTCACAGTTTTTGGTGCAACTCCTACCTGTTCTGCTAATTCTTCCTGCGACATATTAGCTTGTAATCTTAATTGTTTCAGGCGTTTGCCAAACTCTCTGTAAAAATTTTTCAGTTTCATAGGATAAAGATATTACATATCTAAGCACAATATAATCCTACAGTTAAGCAGATATGCTTATTTATGTTATGATTACAATATCTTATAAGGATAGACTAATCATGAATGACGGAAAAACATGTTTTTTCATTGGTAATCGCCATACTCCCAGTGATATTAGAGCGCAATTGGCGGAAACTGTTGAAAAGCATATAACTGAATATGGCGTTACGACCTTTACAGTCGGACATTACGGCGGATTTGATAGTATGGCTAGAGAGGTTTTGAGAGAAGCGAAAACGCGCCATGAGTATATAAAGTTATATCTTCTTGCGCCGTATGCGCTCACACAAAAAAGAGATATACCGGAGGGGTTTAATGGGTCTTTCTATCCCGAGGGGCTGGAAAAAGTACCATTACGGTATGCGATTGTACAGGCAAATAGGTATATGGTACAGAATAGCGATTATCTTATAACATATTGCCATCATATCGGGAATACGCGTAATATTGTTGAGTACGCGCAAAGGCGGGAGAAAAAGGGATTAATTAGAGTTACTTTGCTATAATGCAATAATGGCAAGGGTTTTAACCCCGTTGAAAGTTTCATGAAAACACCGCCCTCTGTGTGAGGTTTAGCGCGTGCATGCCGGCGCAATATTGAAACCCCTCTTTCCCCCTATTTACGGCGGTTTTTATCTGTCTAGTATATAAATACGCTATTTCTACCCATTTTTTAGTTATAAATTCTTTTTTCTAATGAATTATGGGGCGTCAGAATGCGCGTTAAGGTGGGTTAAATGAAAAATAGGTATCAGACTATAGCCGATTTCGTGTAATGCTTTTAATGTTTAAATGAGAAAAGTTATTTTTCATACTTATTTTTATCGGTGTTTATATTGTTTCATGTAGAGAACAATCAAGGGATTGTTCATGAAAAAGAGGTTATTATAAATGCCAGAGAAATTTTCAAGGACATTTACCTTAACTAAGAGGGCGTGGGAATTCCTGAACACGCTTAAATTTCAGGAACAAAAGAACATTAGCGCGTACGTCAACGCGCTAATCATTAGAGATTTAGAAAAAAGAGAGGAGAACGCAAACGATGTTAAACAATAGGTATTCGGGTATAATCCCGCCGAAAACGGACTTACAACAATTAACATTTAAGCAAGTTAAAGATGATATTATCAGATACTTGCAAAAAGGCAAGGTGCAACACGCACACAAAATGTATTTAGTGCGCCTTGTTCGGCGTATGAATATTAATAGCGCATATCCGAAATACCGTGAAAACATAATCCGCGCGATATGTGCCGAACTAAAAGGAGAAGTAATACGGCTTGACCGGCTGGGGCGGTTATCGCGCGGTATTCAGGCTGGCATGTTACTTGAAATTATCCAAGATATAGAAGATGTGCTACTTGGCAGCATGCCGGAGTTACTGTCGGACTACGATTTTGTAAATTTTGAGGAGTTGTAGAAATGGTTGAAAATACTGAAATGTTACAGGCTCACGGGTGGCGTGCACGTGCAAAAGCCTACATAAAGATGAAAATAATTGACGGTAAAGACCGCGTAAACGCGCTTAAAGCCGTTGATGGCGTAAAAATGCCACTGTATCTAGCGCGGGGCGGAGTTTCGCAAGATATTCTTAAGGATATTTTTGTGAAAAAGGTGGCTTCGGCGGTAGCACACGCGCTTGACACGGAAAAGTACAATACAATTATTATGGGGATAAGGCTATAAATGACAAATAGTAAGGATTTTGAGGGGTTAGACTTTAGCCCCTCGTTGGAAGGAAAAACGGTTAATAATGTTATAAGCATACGCGCTAACAGCGAGAATATTAAGGAATTAAACACGCTGAAAGCGCAACATATCAATGTTTCAAGCTGGGTCAACGAGCTTATAACCAATGGTTTTAAGCATACCCGCCGGTTAAGCCCGCAGGAAGTAAGTAGGAATTTAAAGGATTTTCGACCGGTTAATTTACTTGTACATAAATCTGTTGCGGTGCTATTGGAGCGGGCTTTAGCGTTTAACGGCTCGTATGAAGTTGGAAAATTCTTAAGTTTGTTGTTATCACATCAGCCCGATTTTATCGCTGGCAATGCGATAGCGTACGGGGTAACTGATGAAAAATTTGAGCAGCAAATGAAACATCTGGATTTCACATTAAGAGACCAAGAAAGTCCGCGCACTGAATAATTTAATTATAAAAGTATTACCGCCTTAACGGCGGTTTTCTTTTGCCTGAAAATGTATTACTGGTAATACCTGTAATAACTGTAATACGTCAATAGTGGCAAATTGTAATACCTGTAATACATTGCATGAATTGTAATACAGTTTTTCAGCGTTTTTCAAGGGATTTGCACAAATTTGAGGATAAAAGGCGGTGTAATACTTGTAATACATGGTTTTTGCAAAAATAGGCTGTGTGCCAATAATAACACTCAATTTCAGGTTTGTTATGACGGCTGTTTTGTCTGTTTACATTGTGAGATGTCCGAGTTCATCTCTGCTCGGACACGTCGCTACGCGACATCTCTTATGCCGAGCGGGTAGCTATATAAAAAATTCAGAGAATAAGCGAAAGTCTACGTATAAACGGTATAACCGGCATGGTTTTATTTCTAATACGTTCAAACAAGTTATAGTTTAAAAGTGTATTATTATAGCTTAAATATGCTTGAACGCTTACTTGTGCGCGTTCAAGCTATAATTTATTTCCGCGGGGTTTCGTGCTTATCAGTCTTTAACCCTAACTCTTTCGCTATACGGTAATACGTGGTTTTGTTAAGGTTCAATTCGCGCATAACCGCCGTGTGCGTGGTTTTCCCCTCGGCTGCTTCCTTGAATTTTTCTTCAAATCCTTGCGGGGCTTGAATTTTCGACTTCTTGAACTTCCCTTTTTCCTTAGCTATTGCAATGCCTTCGGCTTGTCTTTGCTTGATTTTCGCGCGTTCAGTTTCTGCAACAAAGCCCAGCAGGTCAAGCACAACATCAACAATAACCCGCCCTATAAGGTCTGTTTGTGCGTTTGTTGTGTCAAGAATTGGCATATCCAATACTTTAATATGCGCGCCGATTTCTTTTGTAATATACGCCCATTCGGTTTTTATATCATCATAATTGCGCCCTAAACGGTCTAGGGAGTGTATAACAAGGGTATCACCGGCGCGGAGTGTGGCGCGTAATGCTTGATATTGCGGTCTGTCTGTATCTTTTCCGCTTTGCTTTTCCGCGTATATGTCACGCTCATCAATTCCATGTGCGCGCATTGCTTCAATCTGTCTATCTAAGTTCTGGTCTTTTGCCGAGACCCTACAATATCCGAAAGTTTTAGCTGTCATTTTATGTCCTTTCCGCCCTATAAATAGGGGCTTACGCCCCTATGCTATGCTAAAACGTCTACTAGCTACCTGCTTGATGAAAGAGTTATATAAGTCTTGGTGCAACTTTTTAAAGGCGGTAGTATCAAAACGATTAGATAATACAGATGTAAATCTGATTATTACATTGCCAAGGTTTAATTCTTCTGTTTCACGCGCTTCCATTTCTTCTTTAATCAGGGCTTCACGAGCTGTAATTTCAGCTTTTAAAGCGTCTGCTTGCGCATATAATTCTTGAAGTTCGTTTACGGTGTTTCTGATGTCTGCATTTCTCATAAGTTGTATCTCCTATTTCGTTTGTTCTCTATACATTTATTATAACGTATACGTTCAAGAAAGTCAAGTATTTTTCTTGAACGTTCGTTACATATTTTAATACTTCGTTGAACGCGTACAATAGGAGTTTTTTAATCTTTTCAGAGCGTTCGGGAATGTGTACATGGTTGAACGTTATCTAGGCGATTTTTCGTTCTTGTAAAAATTTCAGCATAAATATAACCTTTTGCGAGTGTTGTTCAGATAACTGCATTTTTAACTTATCTAAAAATGGTTCGATATTAGCGACATAGTTCCCGCCATTTAACAAAAAATAAAGTCCGTTTGTCGGACTTATTTTTTTGTCAAAAGCTGGAGAATAAATTATGTCGGCTTAGTAATGCCGACCTACGTTTGTCCATCGGCAGCCACTGTAGTTTTTTGTCCAGTTTGATTTGTACGGATAGATAGATTATTTTGGTAAAGTTGGCTTTGTGTGGGAGTTTCCGGGTCGGAAAAATTAAGTTTACCCAAAAAATCAAACTGGAAAACCGGACTTTTTCCGGACTGTACGGATAATTTGATTATTTCGGAAAAGTCCGGTTCCGCAAAATTTCAAAAAATTTAAAACGAGGTCGGAAAATTTTTCATCAAGTTTGTAAAAATCATTATGTATAATTTTTATGATAGTATAGATATATGGAAAAAATTTATAGTTTATTAAATAAATACGTACAATCAATTAATGAATGCAATTTGAAACTTGCAAGAGAAATATGGGATAGCGAAGATTCAATTTCATTTATTCATCCGCTTGGCTATGAACATTCTTTTGAGGAAATTAAAGAGCATTTTTATCTCGGTACAATGGGAAATTTGTTTTCAAAGAGAGATTTAAAGATAAAAAATGTTTCGGCAAAATTTTATGACAGAGCAGCTTTTTTAGAATTTAGCTGGGATTTTTATGCTGTTAAAAAAGAAACCGAGGAGCAAATCCATACTCTGGGGCGTGAAACACAGCTTCTCGTTTTGCGCAACAATGAGTGGAAAATTAGTAATATCCATTATTCGCAAGCATTGAACTTA
>CALUUR010000057.1 GCA_944324015.1 Candidatus Gastranaerophilales bacterium | reverse complement strand
CCCCCCCCCCGATTGGGTCAAACCCTCTGTTTATAAGCATTTTAAAGCTCTTTCCCATCATACTTCGCTCCTTGGTTTACATTCAATGTTATTATTATAACAAAAATTTAATTTTATTTCAATATATAAAAATAGTGACTTATATCAGGATAACCAAGGTTTTATCAAAAATTTAACTGCTTTGCCTTCTATATGTTGGTTCATTGCCCATTCGACTTTTTCAAGCGGTAAAACAGCCGTAATAAGTTTTTCAACCTCCAATTCCCCTGATGCAATGTAATCAAGAGCCAACCTGAAATATTTAGGAGTATGATGGAATACACTCATCAGAGTTATATCACCATAGTGCATTTTGGTAGTATCAAAAGTTACCGTAGAACCTGATTTACACCCGCCAAAAAAGTGAACCGTACCGCCGGGGCGAACACAGGAAAAAATTCTTTCCCAAATTTCAGGAAGTCCCACACATTCAACGGCAACATCAAGACCTCTATGCTCATCCGTATATTCTCTGAATATTTTTTCAGGATTTGTATATTTAGTTAAATCAACTATCTCGTCAGCATGAGCGAATTCTTCCGCAGCCTTTAACTTTATCGGATTTCTGCCCGCTACGATAACATTTGCACCTTTTAGCTTTGCTAATCTGGCAAACATTAAGCCTATAGGTCCTATTCCTATAATTCCGACTGTCTGACCTTTTTTAATTCCGGTTCTTTCAACACCGTGAACGACATTTGCCAGAGGTTCACAAAAAGCAGCTTTATCAAAGCTTAAATCATCAGGGAGAATCAGCATGTTCTTTTTGACAATTCGGGCAGGAACCGTAATATATTGTGCATACGCTCCATTTAGCAAATCAAGATTTTCGCATAAATTATATTCTTCCCGTTTACAGAAAAAACAATGACCGCAAGGTGCAGAATTTGCAGCAACAACTCTATCACCGGGTTTAAAATTCTCAACTCCCTTACCGACTTGCTCCACAACCCCTGCAAACTCATGCCCGAAACCCGACGGCACTGATTTTATAAGAACAGGATGACCGCGGCGAAACGTCTTTACATCCGTTCCGCAGGTCAAAGCAGACATAATTTTTACGACAACTTCTCCTTCTTCTGGAGGTTTTACCATAACTTCTTCTAATTTTATGTCACCCGGACCATAATATTGTATAGCGCGCATAATCATTCACTCAACCCTTCACTTTTCCAATCATCACTACTCACTTTTATATATGCTTTCATAATTTTATTTGATATTGTATCATCAAAAGCCTTCTGAATATCATCAAACTTATACTCCGTTGAAATTCCTTTAACTTTTACTTTACCCGTATTTAGTAATTCAAGAGACTCCCTTAAATCCGCCGGAGAAGGAGAATAACTCCCAAGTACAGTCAATTCCCTGTAATAAATTTCATTATTCGGATAAGCCGACAAATCGGAAGGCGTACTTGAAAATACCAAAATTTTCCCGCCGTTTCTGACATACTTTAAAGCAGTATCAATAGCTTTATCCGCACCTGACGTCATAAAAATTCCATCTGCTTTTAAATCATCAGGCATCTGTCTGACATCAAAAGCTTCTATGCCTAATGATTTTAAAAACTCAATACGTGCAGCCAGCAAATCACAACCGATAACATTATATCCGAAAGCTTTTAAAGCCTGTGCCGTCAATATTCCGATAGAGCCTAACCCGACAACAAGAGCAGTATCATATTGGAGTAAATTAGCTCTTTTTACCGCTCTTACAATACAGCCTAAAGGTTCATAAAAAGATGCTTCAATATCTGTTAAATTTTCAGGTTTTAAATGTGCAACATTTTTCAGATGTTCTTCACTTAGATAAACATACTCTGAAAAACCGCCGGGCATGAGATTAGTATCTTTAAAATGTTTACACATGGAAACATTGCCATGCCTGCAATAAACACAATTTCCGCAAGGAATATGGTGTGATGTAACAATTACATCCCCTTTTTTAAAAGAAGTTTCTGAATTTATCTCAACAATTCCGGCAACTATTTCATGCCCTAAAACTGTTCCGTCTTTTGAAATTTTATGTATAAGCTTTACAATATCCGAGCCGCATAAACCGCAGCCAAAAACTTTTACAAGCGCACCTTTTTTATTTTCAAGTTTTAAATTTTCTGTTTCTCTTACAGCAATTTCACCATTTTCTATAACTGCTATTTTCATATTCAGCCTCGCAAAAAAATTTTATCATAAACTTGAAAAGAATAAAAATAAATTATATAATAAGTTTATGACAGTCATAAGAAGATTAAATTGTTTTGATGCTCCTAAAATAAAAAAAATGATTTCATATCTTGGGAATGACGACAGCGAAAAGTTTTCAAAAGCTATTACACATGAAGCTTTTGTTCTGGTTCACGGACTGCTGCCCGTGAAATACAAATTTCTTCCTGAATCTTATATACTCCTTGAGAACAACGAAATTCTCGGGTTGATAACTATAGCTCCTACTCAGGGGAATCCGGTAAAAATAAATATAACAAGGCTGATATTTCAGCAAAACCTGTATGATGTAGGGAAACGGCTTGTCGATTTTGTTATAGCAAGGCTTGGTGCACAGGGAGCCGTTTCGTTTAATGTAACTGTGGATCAATCACATGATGAGCTTTTGAACCTTTTTATGCAGGGGTGCGGTTTCAGACAATGCAGCTACGAAAATTTATGGAAACTTGACAATTTCATCCCGCAAACTACGAATAAAGCTAATTTCAGATACTGTCAGAACTCCGATGCAATTCAGATTGCCGCTCTATATAATAACGAGCTTAACAATCTTTATAAACCCTCGTTGGAACGCGCAAAGGACGAATACAAAGACCCTGTATTTGCAGGAATGACTAATTGTTATAAAAACAGATATGTTCTTGAAGACCCCGCAACCCGCAGAATTATAGCGTATCTTTCAATAACAACTTCTGATAATTTTAATTTTATAATTGATATGTCTTTAAATGATGCCTATAATGTTCCTTATGACGAAATAATTAACTTTGCTATCGGAGAAATTGCAAGAAAGAAAAACAATTTCTGTGCTTTTTTAAAACACCGCCAGTACACTAAGAATGCTGATATGCTGGAAAAATATCTTCATGAAAGAAATTTAAACTGTATTCAAACACTATGTGTTCTGGTAAAAGATTTTTATAAACCGGTTAAACAAACAGCGAATAATCTGCAGGTATTTCTGTTTGGAGAAAACAGCCTTGCCTCAAACTGAATTTAGTATTATACCAGTAATTAATTTCCCTTCTTTCTGACATTATTATGACTAAACCGCACCTGCCAAATATCAATGCAGCATTTATTTGCTTATACTTTCACTATCCTTGATATATAATAAAATAATGTGATATAATAAAACTTATGGACAGAAAAATAGTTACAACTAACAGAAAAGCATTCCACGACTATAATATTATTGAAAAATATATAGCCGGAATTGTGCTGACAGGAACTGAAATTAAATCTATACGCAAAAATGCAATAAATTTAAAAGACAGTTTCTGCAAAATTGAAGATAATGAAATATTTCTGTATAAATGCCATATTTCTCCGTATGAACAGGGAAACAGGTTCAATCACGATGCAGAACGTATCAGAAAACTCCTTTTGAACAAAAAAGAAATATTAAAAATGCAAACAAAAGTAAAACAGGACAATTATACAATTGTTCCACTGGAAGTATTTTTATCGCACGGCTTTGCAAAAGTTGAAATAGGGCTTGCCAAAGGTAAAAAATTGCACGACAAACGTGACGATATCGCAAAAAAAGATCTTAAACGAGAAATGGACAGAGCATCCAAAGTAAGATATTAAAAAACTGAGGGGTAAATGAAAGTAGTAATTTTAGGGAAAGGTGAAATGTTATCAAATCTTATTGAAGGAACACTTGATGCAAAATGCCGGATTGCAGGTGTTCTGAGATATGAAAGAACTGTTATGCCAAAATTTTTACTTGCTTTAAGAGATTTTTTTAAAAGTTCACCTGACGTTACAATAATAAAACAGCATAAATTACATGAAATAAAATGTGATAGTGCTAATTCTGAAGAATTCAAAAAAGAAATTCTAAAACTGAATGCTGATGTTATTCTTGTAGGCACCTGGCATGAAAAACTAAAAAAAGATATAATTAATCTTCCAGTAATAGCCTGTGTAAATGTTCATCCGTCTTATCTGCCTAAATACAGAGGGCCAAACCCTTATCTGCAAACTATTTTACACAGAGAGAATTATTCAGGACTTACCTTCCACCTGATGAACGAAGATTTTGACAAAGGTGCAATACTTGCTCAAAAACAGATTAAAATTTTTCTAGGTGATACAGGCAAAGAACTCAAAGAAAGAACTGTGTTTCAGGCAAGGATTTTATGCGCGGAATTAATGCAAAAGCTCGGTTCGGGTCTTGTAATACCGGTTGAACAGAATGAAAAAGAAGCTTCATATTATCCAAATATAAAGCCTGATGATATGATGTTAGATTTTGAAAAAGAATCCGCAGAACAAATTCAGGCGAGAATACGTGCATTTCACCCATGGCTTCCATGTTACGTAACCTACGGGAAAAAATTCTTTATTCCAAACCCTTACAAGCTGAAAATTATTGATGAAGCCCATACAAAATCGTATATTAATAAGCACTGCTTAAACAATCCAAAACCCGGTGATATTATCCACACCAATTATAAATCAAGGGCAATAACTGTAATGTGCAAAGACGGAAACTCACTAAAAATGGTCGGAACATATCTTTACGGATTCTTTAATAAACTCCTTACCCGGATGTTTATTAAAAACATTTTATAATTTACACAAACTAAAACTTGAAGTTTCTTTCTCCGTTTTCGATTTTTTTAAGATTTTCTCTTACTTTATCTTTAACTTCTGTTGAGCCAATCTTTTCAATCTCTTTTGTGATTAATATATCTCCGACTTTTTTAGTTTCATCAGAAGCATAATCTTCCAAGTACTCTTTCAAAGTCATAATAGCATTAGGGTGGCAAAAATTATGTATCTGCTGACTTTTACAGATTTCCATAAATCTGTCGCCGGTTCTTCCGCTGCCGTAACAAGCTGTACAAAAACTTGGCAGATATCCAATCTCCATTAACCACTTTAAAACTTCATCAAGCGGTCGCCTGTCAGAAACATCAAATTGAGCCGAGTCATCTTTTTCAGGCATTGGCTGAAAATATCCGCCGACACTTGTTTTCGAACCGCCGGAAATCTGTGAAATTCCCAGATGAAGCATACGTGCTCTGCATTCTTCGCTTTCGCGGGTAGAAATAATCATGCCTGTATACGGGACAGAAATTCTTATACAGGCAACAATTTTTGCAAATATATCATCGTCAATTCCGTTATCAAATGTGTCAGGGTCAATATCATCGGCTTTTTTAATTCTCGGAACGCTGATAGTATGCGGTCCTACTCCAAAAACAGCTTCAAGATGTTCTGCATGCATTAAAAGAGCTGCAAACTCATATCGATATGATTCCAGACCGAATAAAACCCCCAGCCCAACATCATCAATACCGCCCTGCATGGCTCTATCCATAGCTTCAGTGTGATATTTGTAATTATGTTTAGGCCCTGTCGGATGAAGTTTTTCGTAACTTTCTTTGTTATAAGTTTCTTGAAACAAAATATAAGTTCCGATGCCTGCTTCGTGTAATTTTCTGTAATTTTCGACTGTTGTTGCTGCAATATTGACATTTACACGTCTTATTGCCCCGTTTTTATGTTTAATCCCGTAGATTGTTTTAATAGATTCAAGGATATATTCAATAGGATTGTTAACCGGATCTTCACCGGACTCAATTGCCAGACGTTTATGCCCCATATCCTGAAGCGCTATAACCTCGTTTTCTATTTCTTCCTGAGAAAGTTTTTTTCGCGGTATATGTTTGTTTTTAGCATGATAAGGGCAATATACGCAGCCGTTTACACAGTAATTTGACAAATAGAGAGGTGCAAAAAGAACTATTCTGTTTCCGTAATAATCCTTTTTAATTTTTTCCGCCAGAGAAAATATTTCGTTATTTTTCTCCGGAATGTCACATGCAAGAAGAACAGATGCTTCGCGGTGAGTTAAACCTTTCCCGAGCTTAGCTTTTTCTAATATTTTATCCACAAGTTCAATATTATTTTTATTCTCATCAGCGTATTTTAAGGTATCTAAAACTTCTTCATGACTAATAAATTCATCGGCATCGTGTGATTTTGGATTATACATAAAAACTTCCTCCCCTAAACTGCTTCCATGATAAACCTGTAAAAATAAATTGTAAAGTTATAAGCTGACTATTCCACCGCCGATTAAATGCAGATCATTTAAATCGTAAAACACGCAGGATTGACCTGCTGTAACAGAATTTACCGGTTCATCAAAAATCACATCGGCACAATTATTTATAATGCGGATGTGAGCCTTTTTACACTGCATATTATAACGAATTTTTACAAAAGCATTGAAATCATCTGTTGTTATGGGGTAAGAAAAATTTAAATCACATGCCCTGAGGCTTCTTTTATAATTATCTTCTTCACGCCCGACATAAACAATATTTTTTTCAGCATCAATATCAATAACGTACAAAGGATACGGAGCAGCAATGCCTATACCCTTTCTTTGCCCTATTGTATATTGATAACACCCCTGATGCTCACCCCATTTTTTACCGGTTAAAATATCAATAAAATCACCTTTTTTAGAGCCAAACTTATCTATAAGATATTTTTTTGCTGTATAAGGTTTCTGAATAAAACAAATATCCTGGCTTTCTTTGGAATCCTTCGGCGGCAAATCATATTCATAAGCAATTTTCTTCACTGCTTCCTTATCATAGTGATAGAGCGGAAAAATAGTTTTGGCTAACTGCTTTTGAGATAACCTGTATAAAAAATAAAGCTGGTCTTTATGCTCATCTTTTGCCGGATAAAGTTTATAAATACCGTCAACACATCTTATATCAGCATAATGTCCCGTTGCAAAAACATCTGCACCCAATTCATTAACAGCGTAATCAAAAAGCAGACCCCACTTAATATACTGATTACACATAATACACGGGTTTGGAGTTTTTCCGTTCCTATATGAGTTTTCAAAATAACTTATAACCTTCTCTTTAAAAAGTTCAGTAACATCGCATACATGATGTTCTACGCCCAATTTATCCGCAACACGTTTTGCATTAGATATAACAGACTGGGCAGACTCTGAATTAATCATTTTTCCTGTCAGCCCGATTACTCTGTAACCCTTTTTTTGTAATAAAAGAGCAGCGACAGAACTGTCTACACCGCCGCTCATAGCAACAACTGCTGTCTTATGTTTTTCCATACGGGAATTATAACATAACAATAAAAAATCAGCGCAAAATAAACAAAATATAATTTCACAGGTTGAGCTGTACGCTCATTTTTATAGTAAAATAATACCAAAGGAGAGAAGTATGAATAAAGAAATTAAATCAGTAATTCTTGCAGCAGGAAAAGGCACAAGAATGAAATCAAATACATCAAAAGTATTGCACAAAATATTCGGGAAATCAGTTCTCGGCTATGTTTTAGACAGTTCTAAAAATATAGTCAGTGAATCTTTTGTAATTGTAGGACACCACGCAGAAGAAGTTACGGAATACGTTGAAAAAAATTACAAATGCGCAAAAACAATTCTTCAATCTCCTCAACTAGGAACAGGACATGCGGTTTCAATGGCTTGTCCGTATCTTGAAAACTTTGACGGGCAGGTAATAATTCTTAACGGAGATTTGCCGTTAATGACCGAAGATAGTATCAGAAAATTTATCGAGTATCACAATTCAAAAAATTCAGACCTGACAATTATGAGTACTATACTTGATGATCCCGCAAATTACGGAAGAATTATCAGAGAGAAAGACGATTCTTTAAAATGTATAGTTGAAGCAAAAGATGCTTCTCCAGAAGAAATATCTGTTAAAGAAATTAATGTTGGAGTTTATTTACTTAACTGGGGAAAAATCAAATCTGCATTTTCTCAATTAACAACAAACAACGCACAGGGAGAATACTACCTTACAGATATAATTTCATGGGGCAAGAAAAATAACCTTAATGTCCATGCATATATCTTAGAAAACAGCGATGAAAGCTACGGAATAAATTCACGTAAAGATCTTGCCTATGCAACAAAAATAATGAATGAAAGGAAATTAAATTCGCTTATGGATAACGGAGTTACGATAGTTGACCCGTCTTCTACATGGATTTCTGAAGATACAGAAATAGGTGCTGATACAATAATTTATCCCTCAACTTATATTGAAGGGAAAAATAAAATCGGCAAAAATTGTAAAATCGGTCCCTGCGCCCATTTACGCGGTGATGTAGAAATAGATGACTACTGTAAAATCGGGAACTTTGTAGAAGTAAAAAAAGCAAAAATAGGTCATAACACAAATGCAGGGCATTTAAGTTATATAGGCGACAGCGAGCTCGGTTCACACATAAATATCGGCGCCGGTACAATTACCGCAAACTATGACCCGATAAGCAAAACAAAAAGTAAAACCGTTTTAAAAGATAATGTAAAAATCGGTTCAAATACCGTCCTTGTAGCACCGGTTGAAATCGGAGAGGGTACAAATATCGGGGCCGGCAGTGTAATCACAAAAAACATCGGCAAATGGGCACTCGGGCTTACACGCGCACCTCTTAGAATTATTGAAAACTGGGTAAAAAAATAAAATGATTTTTGTGGGCGGGGTAACCCGCCTTATTTATGCTAAAATTTACTTATGACTACCAAAGAGATTAAGTGGACAATGTTCGTAATCACCGCAGTCGGTAATTTTATTGCCATGCTGGATTCCACGACGGTAAACCTTGCACTATACCCCATGTCTGTTGATTTGCATGTTTCAATGGGACAGATTCAATGGGTAATGATTGCATATATGCTTGTTTTAACCGTCTTTTTGCCCTTTTTCGGAAAACTCGGCGACATTTTTCCTAAAAACAAGCTTTATACTGTCGGCTTTTCACTTTTTGCTCTCGGAGCTTTTTTAAATACAACAGCAGACAGTTTTGCTTTTTTAATTACTTACAGATGCCTTGAAGCACTCGGGGCTTCTATTATGCTTTCAAACGCGCAGGCAATTATTGCGACAATTTTTAAAAACGAACGAAGAGGTAAGGCTCTGGGATTAAACGGCTGCTTAGTCGCAATCGGCGGAATGAGCGGGCCGGCACTGGGCGGGATCTTATTGAACTACTTTGGCTGGCATTCGGTATTTATCCCATGTATTCCGGTTGCTCTTGCAGGAGCTTATTATGCTTATAAAGTGCTACCGCACCACGCAAATACCGACAGAAAAAATTTCAAATTCGATTACAGAGGATTTTTCTATTTCACTGTAAGTTTATTTGCTCTTTTGCTTGCAATATCAGAAGGACACAGCTGGGGCTGGAATTCTCTCAGAATTATTGTTCTCGGAATAATTACATTAGTTTTCGGAGTACTTTTCTATATCAGAGATCACCACATAAATTATCCGCTTATTGATTTTTCGTTATTTAAAATAAGGACTTTCACATTCGGAAACCTCGGTGTAATGACTTCATATATGGCAATGTACACAAACAGCATACTGCTGCCTTTCTTTTTGCAGGAAATATTAAAGTATAATCCGCTTGTAACAGGGCTTTTAATTCTTCCGTATTCGCTAACACTTTCGTTTATTGCCCCTGTTGCAGGGAGATTGTCCGGAAAATACGGGAGCAGGTATTTAACCCTTGCAGGTCCTGCTGTATACTGCATAGCACTTTTAATGTTCACGTTGTATGATAAAAATGCAGCTATGTGGCAGATTGTACTGGCATCAGGAATAATGGGAATTGGAAACGGTTTATTCCAATCGCCGTCCAATAACGCAATTATGACAAGTGTTGAACACTCTCATGTAGGACTTGCATCAGGAATACTTGCTCTTTCAAGAAATATGGGCAACATCTTAGGTGTAGCTGTAACAATTACTTTATTTGAAACATTCAGAAACATTTTTCTTGAAGCTGGAAAAGTTTATGATAT
>CALUUR010000056.1 GCA_944324015.1 Candidatus Gastranaerophilales bacterium | reverse complement strand
AGGATATATATGACCCTTTAGACCCGCTTAACGAAGATGATATATTGTCTCCATATTATAAACAGAAAGGTATGTTCGGTCAGGATATCAATAACCCCTTTGACCCACTTAACAAACAAGACATAACATCCCCCTATTATGAAACTTAAAATCTGATAAAGTTCTGTTCAATAGAACAGAGCTTTTTAATCTTTGACGAATATCCACCAGCCTTTTTTTGATGCCGGCTGCAGTTCAGGACTCGGCTGGCCTATTTTAAATGCATTTTTAAATGGTGATTGTGTCGCAAATACGCTTGTTGAAAGGGTATTTATATATTTATTGCTCAAATGTGCGTAGTCAAATAAAATTACCCCTTTTGCATCTACTTTTCTTGCTTCATGGATTAATCTTATTAAGTCCTCATCTGTTCCGCTCATAAATGTGACAAATAAACCCGCATAAAAATCTGTATTTGCAGATTTTGCGTTAATAACATCTGACATCATTTTGTTGGCAGTTTTCGAATCGCATGTTAAAAAAAGCGGAGTAAAGCCGTTTAAATAGCCACGTGTAGACCATGTTTTCCAATCCTGAAGTTTGTTGTTTAAAGCTGCCTGTCTGTCCGGAAAAATTACGGCACTTATATATGTATGTTTACGTCTGCCGAGTTCTCCGACTTTTTTTACCATATCAGTAATTTTTTGGCGTCTGTAATTGTTCCACTCAAGCCATAACGGGTCTGATTTTACAATATCAACAGGATCCACACCGAATATCATTTTAAATTCATTTCTTGCATAATCAGTATACCCCCAGCTTGTAATTTCGGAACCGGATACGCAATTAGGATATCTGATGTAGTCAAGATTAATTCCGTCAGGTTTGTAATTTGTAATTATTTCATCAATCAGCTTTGCTAAGAAATCCTGTACATAAGGATTTGCAGGGTCTAAAAAGTATCCGTTATGTTCTGATGTCGATTTAGAAGGGTCTACAGAATCAACATCCTTTTTTATTTTGTTTCCCCATGATGGGTTCATACCAAGTATGCTTTGTGCATTGTCTTTTGGATTTTGAGGCCCCACATAAAAGGTTTCAAACCAGATATGAACTTTAATGTTGCGCTTGTGTGCCTCTTTTATCCATATAGCAAGCGGATCAAAACCCTTAAATTGTTCATATTGAGGAGTAAAACCGTAAGCTGACATAGTTTTACTCGGGAATATAGTTTTCCCATGGAAGTAGGTTTCCAGAAATATTGTATCAATGCCGGCTTTTTTTACCCTGTTAAGAGTGTCTTCTATGGCATCTGCATTTTTTTCAGTCGGTCTTAGCCATACTCCTTTTAGTTCTCCGCTTTTATAGGGAACCACACTTTTTATTGCATCATTTGCGGCTTCAATAGCAAGTTTTGAATATTTTTGAACATCTTCGGGAGATTTTCTTGCTTTTTTTAAATAATTTTTTGCATCGGCAATATAGCTGCCGGGAAGTTTCCAATTATAATCAGGGCTTACGTTTTTATAATAGTTTAACATCTGTTCGGCTTCTGATATTTTCTTTTCCGATTCAAAAATATAACTTTCTGATGTGGTATATGTATAAATAATATTTGTATCTTTATCTATATATATTTTTGTACCGACTTTGATACTTGAATTCATCCAATTTTTAGCACGTCCATGCCCGCTTATCACGATTCCGTTAGGCGGAATAAGAGAATCAGCACCCGATAATTCAGTAACTGTATTCCCTTCAACAATTGCTTCTGCTCCGTATTCATTTGTATTAGTTCTCGGTCCGTAATTGGGAGTATATACGACGAGCTGATTTATACCTCTTGCACCGGGAAGGTAACTTCCTGTTTTGTTAGAAATTGCTGTCGGATCAATTGAATTTATCAGATTTTTTGTATAGCTGAATACAACTTCATCTTTACCGGGTTGGTATTTCTTAAACACAGGCGCTAGATTTTCTTCCTCATCAACCACAAGAAGTGTAGAGTTATCAAGACTAATCGGCTCTTGTTGAATATTTTGCGTTTGTTCATTGTTGTTTTTACTTTTGAAACCGGCAACTAGAAGCGGATTGATATCGTCAGCCATAACAAAAGAATTTGTTAAAAATATAAATGCCAAGCCCAGTATAAATTTGTTTAAATTCATTATTTCTACTCCCTGATATTATGATAATAGTCTGATTTATCATAATTTAGCTCATTCAAGAGCTGTATTTTTTCTTTAACTTTAGAGTCGGCCTTTATATTGTATGAGATTTCATAAAACTTTTTAGCATTTGAAAGATCTGCTAATTTTTCATATATTGTTGCAAGTTTTAAATTAAAATCATAGGTTTTTGCCACCCCGTTATTATAAGCTATTTTATAATGATACAAAGCTTTTTTGTAGTCATTACGTTTATAATAGTAGTCCCCAAAATAGAAATTAGCCAGAGAAGCTTCTTTATTTATATTTAAAGCTTTGTAAAAATACTCTTTTGCTAGATACGAAACATTTTTTTCATCATAAATTTTTCCGAGTTTTATGTATGCATCAATGTCTGTCGGATCAATTTGAGTTAAAATATAATATTTATTCATTGCAGCGTTTAAGTATTTTTCTGCAGTAATTTTATCTTTTGTAACAAAATATAGCTCGAAATCTTTTTCGGCATTTTCTTTTATACTTTTTTGATTAAGTTTTGAGTAATTTAAAGTGGCAGAACTTATATAATCTTGTGTAACAGCAGCGCATGCAAATGCTGAAAACAAATTAAAAATCACTAATAGAATTATAATCCCGGCATTTTTTTTATAAATCATCATATCTGGAAGTTGTGTTAATATTGTGGTCGTTCATAAATTTATGTTCATCTAAAGACGGATCAAGATACATGAAAAAACGCCTTACGTATTTTACTACCGGCTGATTATAGTAATCTTTTTCTTCAGGTGCCGCAAGTGGTTCCCCATTAGCCTGTGCTCTCGATTTATGTGTTATATTTATTGTTGCATCAGAATACCCGTGATTTTTTAGATAATCTCTGCTTATAGAATCTTCAACCGTAAGTTCTGCAAAAGCCGGCAATGTTATTAAAGATATTAAACTTAAAATAATAAAACTTTTTTTCATGTATACCTCTATTATAGTATGTTTTTTTACTTATACAATAATATTATAATTTCTTTACAAAAAAGTTCCATATATTATTCAGATGATTTTGCTATAATTTCTTCTAACTTTTCAAGAAGTTGCTCTTCGGGAACTTTTGCAATAATTTCGCCTTTTTTGAAAATAATACCTTCCCCGACTCCGCCGGCAATTCCGAAATCTGCATGTCTAGCTTCTCCGGGGCCGTTTACGGCGCAGCCCATTGTTGCAATTGTGATGGGTTTATCCAGATTTTTAAATTTCTCCTCAACTTTTTTTGCAAGTTCAATAAGGTTTATCTGTGTTCTTCCGCAAGTCGGGCATGAGATAAAATTTACGCCTTTTTGCCTTAGTCCCAGACTTTTTAGAATTTCAAAGCCGGCCGTAACTTCTTCTTCCGGATTTTCAGTGAGAGAAACTCTTATTGTATCTCCAATACCTTCAGCAAGCAATGTCCCGAGGCCGACTGAAGATTTTATTAATCCGCTTTTTAAAGTTCCGGCTTCTGTTACCCCGAGATGTAAAGGGTAAGGAATTTTATCCGCAATACTTCTGTATGCTTCAATTGTTGTAAGAACATCAGAAGATTTAAGTGAAACCTTTATTAAATCGAAATCTAAGTCCTCAAGAATTTTTATATGTCCGAGTGCGCTTAGAACCATTTTTTCTGAAAGCGGGAGATTTTTATCTTGCAGATCTTTTTCTAAGGAACCGGCATTAACCCCTATTCTTATCGGGATATTCTGTTGTTTGGCGAGAGAAACAACTTTTTCAACATTTTCTCTTTTGCCGATATTTCCTGGGTTTAACCTCAAGGCATTAATCCCGTTGTTTATACATTGGATTGCAAGCTTGTAATCAAAATGAATATCGGCGATAACGGGTATTGGAGATTTTTTTACAATATCTTTTATTGCCTTTCCTGCATCCTTATTTAAAACGGCAAGCCGGACAAGTTCGCATCCTCTTTCTGCCATTTTGTTAATCTGCTCTAATGTTGCATTGACATCTCTTGTATCTGTGTTGCACATGGATTGAACACTGATAGGATTATCTCCGCCGATTTTTACGTTCCCTATTTCTATTACTTTTGATTTTCGTCTGTTTATCATATTATAATAATATCACATAAATAATTAATCGGAGGTTAATGATGAAAATAGCTGTTTTATCTGATATTCACGGAAATTTTCAGGCACTTGAAAGTGTTATGAATGATATTGAACAGAATAAGTGCGAGAAAGTTCTATGTCTTGGAGATTTGGCTATGGCGGGACCTCAGCCGAGAGTGATTATAGATTATGTTCGTAAGCAGAATAACTGGGTTGTTATACAGGGCAATACTGATAAAATGATTGCGGAATATACAAAAGAAACATTGGAAAATGTGCGTGCAAATGCTCCTGTCATGGCAAATGCATTGTTAGATGATATTTTATATATTGAAGAAGATAAAAAAGAATATTTAAAGAATTTGCCTGCACAAAAAGAATTGGAAATAGAGGGTGTTAAAATTCTTATGGTTCATGGATCCCCGAGGCGGAACAATGAGGATATCTTGCCGAATATGCCATTGAAAACAGTTGAAGAAATGGTTCAAGGCACTGGTGCAGATTTAATATTCTGCGGGCATACGCATGTTCCCTGCGGATATCAAACAAATAAAAAGCAGACGATAGTTAATGTAGGAAGTGTTGGGCGGCCTATGACAAAAGAACCGGAGGCTTGTTATGTTATTGCAAATATTCAGGACGGCGGTTTTTCAATAGAACACAGATTTATTGATTATGACAGATTCACTGCTTCGGAAATCATGAAGGCAAGAGGTTTTGACGGGGCTGAAAAGCTTGCTCAGATGATATTAGACCCTAAGGAAAGACACTTTTAATTGCTAAATTTTTTGTTTGTGTTACCATTCTTTTATTGAAGGAAGTTTTTTATGTATATAAATAAAGAACAATTAGTTTCCTATATAAAAAAATTAACTGAGCCGAAAGTATTAGTAGTTGGTGATTTGGCTATTGATGAAATGATATACGGAGATGCCGAAAGAATTTCTAGAGAAGCTCCGGTTTTAATACTTTTGCATTCTGAAACAAAGCTTATTCTCGGCGCAGCTTCAAATGCAGCACATAACGTTTCAACATTAAATGGTGGTAAGGTTAGCGTTATTGGTGTGTGCGGGGATGATTTTCAAGCAAGACAGCTCAGAGAAACTTTTGAAGACGCAAATGTTAACTGCGGGCTTTTAGTTGTTGACCCTTCAAGAAAAACAACTACTAAAACAAGAATTTCAGGCTCAATTACTACATCAATAACCCAGCAGATAGTCCGTATCGACAGACAGACTAAAGAATTTTTAAATCCTGACATTGAAGAAGAAGTCTTAAAGCAGATAGAAAGAGCTGTTCCTGAACACGATGCAATAATATTGTCAAACTACCATATTGGAGCTTTAACTCCGCGCATTATTCAGGAAACAATCAGACTTGCAAACCAGCATAATAAAATTATTGTTGTTGATGCACAAAAAGAGTTGGAAGTTTATAAAAATGTCACATCAATGACTCCAAACTTGCCTGATACACAAAAGTCTGTCGGTTTTTCTATTGAAAATGAAGAGGATCTTAAACGGGCAGGTGACAAACTTCTTGATGAAACAAACGCAAAATCTGTTATTATTACCTGTGGGGCAGACGGAATGTTTGTTGTCAGACCGCATGGAAATTATACGAAAATTCCGGTATTTAATAAATCAGAAGTGTTTGATGTAACAGGTGCCGGAGATACTGTTACTGCTGTTTATACACTTGCTCTTGCAACTGGGGCTGATCCTGTTTATGCAGCAATTATAGGCAATATTGCAGCAAGTATAGTCGTAAGGCAGTTTGGCTGTGCGACTACTACTGTTGATGAAATTTTAGCGGCGGTAGAAAATATCTAGCCGTTTGATAAATAATTATGGAGAAAATTTTTATGGAAAAACTAGCAGAAATTTTTAAAAGATTTAAAGCAGTCGATATAATTATTATTGCAGGGGTAATTCTTGCTCTTGCTGTAGGCTTCTTTACGTATAAGAGTTTCAGACAAACTGCTGATAAGCAGATTGAAGCAACTTCAAAAATCTCTTTTCAGGTATATATAAGAGGAGTTACGCTTACAGGAAATGAAATTCCTTTAAAGGCAAATGAAACAGCTTTTATTAGTATAAGAAATGTTCCCTATACTGATTTAAAAATTCTTGATGTAAAAGCTGACAGAAAAAAAGTAGTTCTTCCTATTTTAAACAGTAAAAAGGTTATGGTGGTAGAAGATGTTTCACAGGCAAATATGTATGACATACTTGTTACTTTAACTGACACTGCAAAAATTACAAAAGACGGAGCTGTGGTAGGCGGTAATAAAATTAAAATGGGATTACCTATTACTTTAGAGGGAGAAGATTATAAATTTACCGGTACTGTTTCTGACTTAAAAGTTATGCCTTTAACAGATGATGATAAATTTCATGGTAATTTAAATACAGACGATGATGTTTAACGGTATTTTAAAATTTACGCAGTCAAAAACTAAATTTTTATATGAAAACAGCTTATTTTTACAAAATATTGATAAGTTTATTTTTCTGTCAATAATTTTTGTATTTCTTTCATCAACATGTATGTCATCGGATGTAATAGGTTTTGTTGCGCTGATTACGATATTTTTGACTTTTGTAAAAATATTAACAAAACCTGATATAACTGTTAGAGCAAAATCTTTTGAGCTTTGGCTTCTTGCATACTTTATGCTTGTAATAGTCAGCCTTGCGGGCTCAACATTATTTCATTTGAGTTTGAAAGGATTTTTCAAAACCTTTACTTATATGGCATTTTATTTTTCAATGGTTCAATATTTAAAAGAAAATAAATCTAAAATTCCTTATATTTTGGGAACAATAGGTTTATGTATTTCTTTTGAAGCTGTTGTCGGTTTTTTACAGAATTTTGCGCATGTTGAAGAAATTTCTACCTGGCAGGATGTTTCATCTTTAAATCCCGAAGAGGTTATGACTCGTGTATATGGTACATTAAAGCCTTATAATCCGAATTTGCTGGGCGGCTATTTTGTTGTAGGAATCCCTGCGCTTTACGGACTCGCTGCTTATTCTCTGGCTGACAAAAAATTTAACGTTTCTCTGGCGTGGATTATCTGCGCGCTTCTGTCAACCGTAACTTTATTTTTGACCGGTTGCCGCGGTTCTTATATGGGAATGATGGTTATAATGCTCGGAATTTTTGCAGTTTCTGCAAAATATCTCTGGCAGAATTATAAACAGATTTATTTATCAATAGTCGCGGCTGTTGTTGTTTTTGCAACTGCTGCATTAATGTTTGTATCATCTTTGAGAGCAAGAGTTTTATCAATTTTTGCAATGCGTCAGGATTCATCAAATTCTTTCAGATTTAACGTCTATAATTCATCTATAGAGATGTTTAAAGATAACTGGTTATTAGGAATAGGTGTTGGCAATCAAAATTTCCGTGAAATATACGGTCTTTACATGAAAACAGGCTTTGACGCTTTGAGTGCATACAATATTTTCTTGGAAATTGCTGTTGAAAGCGGAATATTTGCTTTAATTGCATTTTTAGGTTTTCTTATTACCTTAATTAAAAATTCTGTTCAATTTATTTTAAAATCAGAAGATATGAAAAACGTTATATTGGTTTCCGCTTGTGTAATTTCAGTTTGCGCAGTCTGTGTTCACGGAATGGTTGATACAGTATTTTTCAGACCTCAAATCCAGTTTGTTTTCTGGACTTTGGTTGCAATTTTATCAACTACATTAAAAAAAGATTACCAAGGATAGTCTTTGGTAATTTCCCAATTTTGTAGCATAATTAACGCTGAACACCATATTCCTTTTTTGGCTTTATTACAAGCATAGTTGTCTGTGCCTGTTAACTTACTTTTTTCCATGTCGCCAAAATTACCACTAGTCATGCCTCCATCTTTATACCCATATGGAACAAGCCCGTCAGGGGAAGTAATTGAAAATACAAAAAAGTCTTTGCCAATTTGGTTTGGTGCTTTCAAACCGTTTATATCTATGGTGACAGATTTATATTTTGTTTGACCGATGTGTGTCATTATTCCCATTATAGAACCGTTGGGTAAATATATATAAAAACTATCATTTTGAGTGCACCATACTTCTCCTGTGCATTGTGTGCCATTCATATTTTTAACAATATATTGACGTTTGAACTCATTGTTTGGGATTTCTTTATTTTTAATAAAATATTTTTGCAGGTATTGATAATAAAAATCTCTGCCACTTAATGTAAAGTTCCAATTATTAAGTTCCCCATTTTGTATTTGAGATAATTTTATTGCTTGAGCAATTTCTGAATAAGCTTTTTTTAATTCAGTTGCAGTAACTTTTTTTTGATAATTTGTTATCAAATTCGGAATTGTTAATGCTGCAACAACCCCTATTACTCCAAGTGTAATAAGTACTTCTGCGAGAGTAAAGCCTAAACTCATTGTCTTACTTATGTTTTGCGGGGGGGGGGGCACTCTCAAAGCTTCTTTTATAAACATTTTTCAACTCCTATTCTTATTTTCAATTTTATTATTTACTATTTTTCAATATTTGTCAATATGGCTTTATTTATTAAGCTTTTATAAAGGCATGGAAAACCTGTGTTAAACTAATACTATAGGCTATAATTAATGGCAAAAAAAGGAGAGAAATATGATACCTATTTTAGATTCAAAACGCCAGTATGCAACAATTGGCTCAGAAGTTGAAAAAGCTGTTTGTGAAGTTTTACGCTCGGGCTCGTATATTTTGGGTGCAAACTGTAAAGCATTTGAACAGGAAATGGCTGATTTTATCGGTTGTAAATATACTGTTGGCTTAAATTCAGGAACAGATGCTTTGCACTTAGCTTTACGTGCATTGGATATTGGTGCGGGCGATGAAGTTATTACCGTTGCATTTACTTTTGTTGCAACAACAGAAGCTATCGGAATTGTTGGCGCAAAACCTGTTTTTGTGGATATTGATAAAGATACATTCAATATGGATGCATCAAAATTGGAAGCAGCAATTACTCCGAGAACAAAAGCTATTATTCCGGTTCATCTTTACGGACAACCCTGCGATATGGATACTATTATGTCTGTTGCTAAAAAACACAACCTTCACGTAATTGAAGACTGCTGTCAGGCAATCGGAGCTCTGTATAAAGGTAAAATGGTCGGAACATTCGGCGATTTCGGCTGCTTAAGCTTCTATCCGACTAAAAACTTAGGCGGTATGGGAGACGGCGGTTTGATTATGACAAGCGACGAAAAATTACGCGATAGGGTTGTAGCTTTGAGAAACCACGGTGGAGCTGTTCGCTACCACCATGATGAAATCGGTGTAAACAGCCGTCTTGATGAAATTCAGGCTGCAATTTTGCGTGTAAAATTACCTCATGTAAAAGATTGGAACGAAGCAAGACGTAAACACGCTTATTATTATAATCAGCTATTTAAAGATTGTGCTGATGTTCAAACGCCGAAAGAACTGGATAATACTTACTGTGTTTATCACCAGTACACAGTTAAAATTCCTAACAGGGATGAAGTTCACAAAATGCTTCAGGAACGCGGCATAGGCGCTATGCTTTATTACCCGATTCCATTGCATTTGCAAAAAGTTCATGAATACTTAGGTGTTGGAAAAGGTTCTTTACCTGTATCTGAAAAGAATACAGAAATGGTAATTTCTTTACCTATGTTCCCAGAATTAACAGAAGAAGAACAAAGAACTGTAGCTTCTACATTGATTGATTGTATTGAAAAATCAAAATCAAAAGCTGCTGTATAATTTTTCTATTAATTAAATAAATAAAAAAAAGACGATGCTTTATTTTCAAGTATCGTCTTTTTTATGATATTAGGTGTAATTTGTTTCCGACTTCCGGACTGAATATATTTTGGCCTAATCCGACCATATTCCCGAATTGTGCATCTAATTGGCTGCTTATTGGAACGGTTGTTCTTTGGGCTGTAAGACCAAGGAATCCAATATTGTTATTGGTTTTATTAGTCCTAAAAGTATTATAGTCGGTATTTGGCATGGTAATAGGACTGCTACTGATTCCAGAGCCATCCATACCCATTCCGTATATGTCAGTATTTGCTGCTATTTTTCCTATTTTTAATTCGTCACCTGCAGCCATATTTTACCTCGTTCTTTTTAAGCAAATAGATTTAATGTTCTTGTTACTTCTTCACAAAAGCCGTTTTTATAAGTATATTCTGTAGGAGGCTCTCCATTAACTTGTCCAACGTACCCAGCTGTAGGTTGTTGCCACAATCCTAAGCTTCTTGTGTTCGCAAATGGATTTTCTCCGTCAACAGAACTTATAGAACGTCGACTAATGTCCGTATATAATTTTACTGCTTCTACCGGAAATGTTTTTTCACGGTATACTGCATCTACTTTGCCTATTGCTGTCATGATTTATTTCCTATTAGATATGTTATATATATAAAGTATATAATTTATAAAAAATTGCTTTATTGTTTCAATATCCCTTAATATTTATTAACATATCTTAGCGCATTATTTATACCCAGATAAAATAAAAAACTAACATAATATTAAGTTTTGTAAAGTGTAAATTCTACACTATATGGGCATTTTCAGAATTCAAAAAAAATTATTAATCCATTCTATTGACATTTAAAATCTTATATGTAATAATAATTACATAAGATTTAAGTGTAGTCGAAACACTAAATATAA
>CALUUR010000055.1 GCA_944324015.1 Candidatus Gastranaerophilales bacterium | reverse complement strand
ATCCTCTGTTTTAAAAATCTCAAATAAAAACTTTAGTTTTTGAGGCAATTTGGAATCTTCAAGTAGATGCTTGTAGTCAAATGCATTATCATTTGACTTGTCTACATCTTGATAAAAACCGGGAGCGGGGTTAAATTTACTAAATACAGAACTAGGATTAGCCATAGCTTTCTCCGTTCTGTCAGGAATATTAGTTTTATCCATTCCTTCAAAGACGTTCCAGCCTGCTTCTCGGGCTTTTTTAACTTCATCTCCAGTTAATTTCCCATCATTTGCAGTTGCACCATTTCCACCGACATCATACTTGGAAAACTCAAATCTGTTAATATCGTACAAATTTAGGTTTAACTCAAGAAAATTTAGCTGAACTATGTAATTGTTCTTCTCAAACGATTTCAGGTACTGAAACAGGATATAGTTTTCCTTCTTCAAAAGTATTATTTAAATTAGCGGAAAATTTGCATGTACCCCTTATGTATTTATTTAATTTCGGAGAAGATCCTGTTATTACTAATAAAGAAGAAACAAATATTTTATTAAAACATTTATCTGAACTTTCTATTGAACAAAAGAAAATTGCTATTAAAATAATCAAATTATTCAATGAATAATTTAGAATAATCATATATTATGTTTAAAATAATCAAACTGACTGTCTCTCTAGAATTTGAGTAAAGTAGCCAGCACAGATAGTATGATTATGTTCGGTAAAGCTTGATGTTAGATTAAAAATATTAAATAAAAAAATATTGATACAAACCAACTAAACATCAACTTATATTGGTTATAAAATTATAGCATGGGACACTTAGATTTTATAAAAACTTTAAAACAATACTTAGATGAAACCTTATCAAAAACAACATCTAATAATTGGTTAAAATATTCACAACAGACTTCATCAATGCAAAATGCGACAAGCTGGATGATTTTTAGCGATTATTGTATTGGGAATAAACATATTGACAGCATTTCTTTTGTAATTTGCCCAACCGTTAATATTAACTACTTAATTTCATCTGAAATTAATAGTTTTATTCCGAAAGATATCAAGAAAACACGGGCTATAAATAAACGCACACTTAATTATTTAAAATTCCCATATTATTTTAGTATAAATTTTGCTATAGATGATATAGAAAGCTATTATAAATTATATGCTCCCCAAAATGATAAAACTGTATTATCCAGAGATATTGAATCTATATATAATGATTTAAACTCTATTACTCAAAAAACACCTTTTCAAGAAAGTTCTTTAAAAAAAATAAAAAATCTAAGAGAAGAAATTAAATCAAATAATTTTAGTACATATAAATTCTGTATAATTTTGTTTATTGCTTTTCTTGCTTCATACGTGGCTTTATTTGTAACAACACACACGAAGGTTAAAGAATTACTGTTTATTTCAGCACTTGTCACAACAGGCAATACAACGACTTTAAAAAGTCATATTAAAGGAAGCATAAAAGCCGGAAATTCAAAGGAAACCGTAACGGCAGCAATAATTCAGTGTCTGCCTTATGTCGGATTTCCGAACACTTTGGCTGCACTCAGAACTTTAAAAGAAATTCTAAATGAAAATTAAATATATTGAAAACGCAGGCGGGAAATTTAATCCCGATTTTTTAAAGCTAAAAAATTAAGGAAATCAGTAAATGTTTATTCGAAAATACTATCGGTTGCCAATGCTATTAAATGCGGGGAGCAGGAAGGATGTAGTCAAGAATATTAATTATAACTTTTTGAAAATCAATGACGTATTTATTCCGCCGAAGGCAAAGTTGTTTGACATTATATAATCTGTCTTTATTTCTCTGCCTTGTCCTTGAATATAATCTAGTTTACCGCATTCAGGGTCGATTTCGTTTAAATTCAGGGTCGGATGGAACCAGCCTCTGTTCATCATTTCTATTGCTACAATTGCTTCAATTGCTCCGCAGGCACCTAAGGTATGTCCTGTGTAGCTTTTTGTCGAGCTTACGGGAACAAGTCTTTTAAATACCTGTTCTGTTGCCCATGTTTCCGCTAAATCTCCCTGTACGGTTGCTGTTCCGTGTGCATTTACATAACCTATTTTGTCAGGTGAAAGATTCGCGTCTTTAAGTGCAAGTTCAAGAGCAATTTTCATTGTTTCTCTGTTCGGGTTTGTGATATGTGTGCCGTCTGTATTTGTTCCAAAACCGATAACTTCTGCGTAAATCTTTGCTCCACGTTTTTTTGCGTGTTCGTATTCTTCAAGGATTAAAGTACCTGCGCCTTCGCCCAATACAAGTCCGTCGCGGTTTTTGTCAAAAGGCGAGGGTGTTAATTTCGGTGTATTGTTTTTCAAACTAGTTGCATAAAGGGTATCAAATATAGCAATTTCAGTTGCATGGAGTTCTTCGCCTCCGCCTGCTATCATAACTGTTTCATAACCGTTTTTGATTGTTTCATAGGCATATCCGATACCCATAGAGCCTGATGTACACGCTGTTGAGCATGGCACAAGACGTCCTGTAGTTTTCAAATACAATGAAATATTGACAGGAGCAGTTTGAGGCATCATTTTAACATATGAGCCGGAATTAAGTCCTCTGACGACTTTGTCAATCTGCATTCCGTAAAAATCTATTATTGCATCAAGCGAGCCTGAGGAAGACCCGTAGCTTACACCTGTCTGTCCGTTTGTAATAATTTCATCTCCGAGTAATCCGGCATCTTCAAGTGCCTGTTCAGCTGTTCTGACTGCCATTATTGACAGAGGTCCCATTGTTCTTGTAACTTTTCTGTTATAAGTTGGGGGGATTTCAAAACCTTTTGTACGCGCAGAAAGTCTTGTGTTTAATCTTTCGTACTGGTCAAGGTCTTTGTTGTATTCTATACAGTTTTCCAGTTTTTCAAGGCTTTCAAAAGATGTGCTAATATCACTTCCCAAAGGACTTGTTAAAGCCATACCGGTTATAACTACACGTTTTGTCATAAGTAAAGTCCTCCGTTTACTGAAATTACCTGTCCCGTAATATATGAAGCATCATCGCTCATCAGGTAATTTACAAGACTTGCAACTTCACGGGTTTGACCTAATCTTTTCATAGGGATTAATTTTTTAACCTCATCAAGCGGAACATCTTTAATCATATCGGTATCAATAACTCCGGGGGCAACACAGTTTACTGTAATTCCGCGTTTTGCTAGTTCAAGTGCAAGGGATTTTGTGGCACCTATAATTCCGGCTTTTGATGCTGAATAATTAACCTGCCCGCGGTTTCCGGAAAGTGCAGCAACAGAGGACATAGTAATAATTCTTCCTTTAATTCTGTTTGAAATCATAGGCATTACAAGAGGTTTTAAGACATTGTAAAATCCCGTAAGGTTTGTATCAATAACTTCATCCCATTCATCGCCTTCAAGAGCCGGAAAAACGTTATCTTTTGCAATACCTGCGTTCAGAACAATTCCGTAGTAAAGCCTGTCAGACAAAACTGAAGCACATTCTTCCCTGTTTTTAATATCAAATTTCAAAATTTCAGCGTTTCTGCCAAGTGCATTAATTTCATCGGCCGTATCTTGAGCTTTAGACTGATTGCCGACGTAGTGAACATCAATATCAAACCCGTTTTTTGCCAGATACAGTGCAATTTCTCTGCCTATACCTCTGCTTGAACCTGTGACAAGTATCTTTTTATTATCAACCACCTATAATTCCTTTATATATTCTTGCGCATCAGCAGGCTGGAATGCATTAATTACTGCTTTTGCTACAGGTAAAGAACCTTCATTATTATTATAAATTAAACATTCAAATGAAACAAGTTCGTTATCTCCGTAAAGCTCCTGTGCGGTCATAGTGTAAGTTTTGCCATTCTCAAATTTTTCAAGAGAGTTTTCATACAGTCTTGTGCCGAGAAGAAAACCTATCTGAGGGATTTGCCGGCCGTTTTTGTAATATGAATAACATCCGATAGTCTGTGCCATAAATTCAATTCCGGCAAGCGGGGATATTCCGTTAATTGTTTTATCAAAAAATATTTTATCCTCATGGATTGTAACTGAGGTTTTGACGAATTTTTTGTCCATATCGATTTCAAGAATTTCATCAATCAAAATCATCGGCCTGGCATGCGGAAGAACATTTTCTAATGATGGAAAAAGTCTGCTTCCTTCTCCCCTGTTGCGGGAGAAGGTGGCGAAGCCGGATGAGGGGGAATGTTTCCCTAATATCAATACCGCATTTGTTCCGCCAAAACCGAAAGATGTGCACATGCATGTTTTTATATCTTTTTTTGAAGTGTTTTTGTCGACGAGATTAATTTTTGGAAGTGTTTCGTCATATTCACCGTCAAATTCGTGGATTGGCAAAGCTCTCTGACATTTTAAAATCTCATAGCATATATAAGCTTCAACACTTGCGGCGGCGCCGAGACAATGTCCTGTCAGCGGTTTGGTAGAGCTTGCGGGGACTTTATTCCCGAATATTTTATAAACCGCATTTGCTTCCATCAAATCATTTGAAACAGTTCCGGTACCGTGAAGATTTATGTAATCTATATCATCGGCTTTCAACCCTGCTTCATCGAGCGCCTGCTGAATTGCAATTGAAGCCTGAATCCCTTCAGGGTCAGGGGTTGCGGAATGATAAGCGTCTGATGTTTCTCCGATACCTAGAATTTCGATACAGCCTGCCCTCTTGTCCTCCTGCCCTCCTGCCTTCTTTTGCGTCAGCAAAAACAATGCTCCGCCTTCGCCTAAGCTGATTCCTGAACGATTTTTTGAAAACGGGTTTGTTTTTTCATGTGATAAAACTTCAAGCGCATGAAATCCGTATGTCGGCATAGGTGCAAGAGTATCGACTCCCCCTGCGATTACGGCTTTGCAAATATTATTTTCAAGAAGTTTTACTGCTGTTGAAAATGCTTTAATTCCTGATGTGCAGGCAGTGGAAACACCAGCTGCATAATTTGTTGTTCCGAGATACCATTTTAAAAATTCGGCGGGGTTGCCGAGTTCTGCATGGTGCTTGTTTTCTGTTGTTTCAAATTCGGCTATCCCTGAATTTGTCGTACCTATAACAATCCCGATTTCATCTTTTTTAAATTCCGACAAATCAATTTTATCAACAAGATATTTTAAAATTCTGTTACAGCGCAGGTCGTATTTGAAATTATTAATCGGGTCAAACTCTCTTTCAATTTTGCCGAAATAAAATTTACTGCCTTTAACTATTGTGTCATCAGCGGTTAAATGTTCTGCAAAAATTGCGCTTGCATCTGTAATAAAAATCCCGTTCATGATAATATGTTACCATGAATAGTCTGGAATTTTACATAAAAAAAATTTCCTGTTCAACAGGTGAAAATATTGACCTGTCGCAAATTCACATGATGATGCGCAGAAAATTATCCCCCGTTGGTAAGATTGCATTAAGCACGATTTTGCAATGCTGGGACGGAAGTGATTGTAAATTGGTTTATGCTTCACGTTACGGAGAATTGGAGCGGGTTGTAAAGCTTATTAAACAGGAACATGAAGAAAACGAGATTTCGCCCGCCGGGTTTAGTTTTTCCGTTCACAATTCAACAATCGGACTTTTTTCCCTGCTGAATAATCTGCATTGTTCATATAATTCCGTTGCTGCCGGAGAGGAAAGCTTCTCCGCCGGGCTTTTGGATGCTGTAATGACAAAAGAAAAAATTCTTTTTTGCTACGCGGAATCCGTTGACAGGTTTGAAAGTATTTCAATGCTTATTGATACACAGGGTTACGGTGAACATGTACGGATTATTCCGAATTCTGATAATCTTTCTCCTGCCGGTTTTTCGGAATTTGTTAAAGGCGGACGCTATATCTGCCCCTTGTATATTATGGAGAGGGTAAATGATTAAGTTTATCCGTGGTTTTCTTGTTGTTATGCTATTTGCGATTTTCGGGCTGGGGTCTTTGATTATAAGTTTTATTCTTATACCTTTTAGCGGGATTTTGACAAAAGGAAGAAGTAAGAGAGAATATTTTTCTGATTTTATTCATAAACTCTGGGCATGGTATACTAATCTTTTTGTAATTCTCGGGCTTATAAAAATAGAAACAAAAAATATTGAACAGATGCACGGGAAAATTATTGTATCAACACATCCGTCGTTTATTGATATATTACTTTTAATCGGAATTTATGAGAATTCTTTATGTCTTGCTAAAAAAGAAATTTTGAATAATATTTTTATGAAAAATATTATAAAAAATGTTTATATTCCGAATAACATTGAGCTTGAAGAATTTAAGACAATTTGTATTGAGGCAATAAACGACGGTTACAACATAATTATTTTCCCGACCGGCACAAGAACTGTCAAAGGGGAAGATTTAAAAATCCATAAGGGTGCAGCTGCATTACAGATTGCCTCGGGTGCTGATATTATCCCTGTAAAAATTGATTGCGACTATCCGTTTTTACAAAAAGGGCGTCCGGTTTATGATGCCTCAGACAGGCTGATAACTTATACAATAACCCAGCTTCCGTCAATAAAACTTTCACAATTCACGGAAACATCCGAAATTAAACTTAGAAAAGAAATTTCTTCAAAAATAAAACAGAATTTTAGTTAAAAATTTTTGTAATATAATTTAATTATGGACAGACAGGAATTTATAAAAGCAAAACGTATTGTTTTCAAATTCGGAACAAATATTTTAAGAGGAGATGACGGTTATGTATCTCTGCCAAGAATTTTTTCATTTATTGAAGATCTTTCACATCTTGTAAGACAGGGAAAAGAAGTAATTGTTGTAACATCAGGAGCTGTAGGGCTCGGGAAAAAACGCCTCGGGCTTGAAAGTACGGAAGGAGTTGCTCTAAAGCAAGCTTGTGCCGCTATTGGGCAGGGAAAATTAATGTCAATTTACGAAACCGGCTTTGATACTTACGGTATTGTTGCATCCCAAATACTTCTTACAGAAGATGATTTTTCCTTAAGGCAAAGATATTTGAGTCTCAGAACAACATTAAATAAATTACTGGAACTGGGTGTTGTTCCGATTATTAATCAAAATGACACCGTATCAACTGTCGAGGTACATCCGCAATTTGAACACATGCAGGTTTGTTTTTCAGATAATGATAAACTGTCTGCACTTGTTGCGAGTGAACTTGATGCTGATTTGCTTGTAATACTATCTGATATTGAAGGACTTTATGATGACAACCCTAAAATAAATCCGAATGCCAATATCATAAGGAGAGTTGATGAAGTAACCGATGATATATTAGCACTCGGTACGGATGCATCAGAAGGCGGAAGAGGCGGTATGAGAACCAAACTTAAGGCCGCAAGAATGGTTACAAGATTCGGCGGAAAAGTTTTAATTGCAAACGGCAAAATTCCTTATGTTATCGGCAAAATATTTAACGGTGAAGAAATAGGTACAATGTTTATGCCGCAAACAGAAGGACTTTCCGATAAAAAACGCTGGATAGGATATGCCACAAATATTATAGGGCAAATCGTTGTTAATAATGGGGCAAAAAAGGCCTTAATGGACCAAAAAAGTCTTTTGCCAATCGGAGTTGTAGACGTTATTCATGAATTCAACAAGGGAGATGTTATATCTATTCTCGACGAAACTCATAACGAGTTCGCCCGCGGAATAGTCAATTATGACTCCGGCTCTTGCAGAAAAGTAATCGGCAGTCATTCTGATAATATTATGAAAATACTCGGTTTTAAAAACTATGATGCAATAATTACACGCGACAATATTACACTGTTATAACTCCTCCCTCCCTTGGGGGAGGGAAAAGAGGGAGAGGGTCAGAAGGAAGAAAATGGACTTTACACAAATCGCTAGAAACGCAAAAGAAGCTTCACTAAAAATTGCAGATTTATCAACTGAAATTAAAAATAAAGCATTAATTCAAATAGCGGATGAAATTGAAGCACACAAAAACGAAATATTTGAAGCAAATAAAAAAGACTTGGCAGATGCGGAAAAACTTGTTCAAAACGGCGAACTTTCAAAATCCACATTCAACCGCCTAAAGCTTGATGATAACAAAATGCGCGATATGATTCAGGGTATTAGAGATGTCGCAAAACTTGAAGATCCCGTAAACAAAAAACTGCTTGTCCGTGAACTGGACAGCGATTTGACTTTGTATAAAGTTTCCTGCCCCATCGGAGTTCTCGGGATAATCTTTGAGGCAAGGCCGGATGTTATCGCGCAAATCTCGTCCCTTGCAATAAAATCCGCAAATGCAGTAATCTTAAAGGGCGGAAAAGAAAGTGTTAATACAAATAAAAAAATTCTTTCCGTTATAAATTCAGCACTTGATAAAATTGAAGGTTTTCCTAAAAATGTTATTCAGCAGGTATTTACACATGATGATGTTGCAGAAATGCTAAAATGTGATAAATATATTAACCTGATTATCCCGCGCGGCGGCAACAAACTCGTAAAATTCATTAAAGAAAATACAAAAATTCCTGTTCTCGGACACGCTGACGGAATTTGTCATATATTTGTCGATGAAACCGCTGAGCTTGATATGGCAATAAAAATTGTAACAGATGCAAAAACACAATATCCGAGCGCCTGCAATTCTGTTGAAACACTTTTAATCCATGAAAAATTCCCCAAAATCGATAATCTTCTGGCCGCCTTACAGCTGTCGGAAATTCAACTGATTGATAAACCTGAAAGCTGGTCGCATGAATACGGAGATAAAATTCTTTCATTCAAACTCGTTAAAAATGTTGATGAAGCAATCGAACACATAAACACATACGGTTCAGGCCACACAGACAGCATTATCACAAAAAATATTGAGAATGCAGAAAAGTTTATGAACAAAGTAGATTCAGCAGGAGTATATTTTAACGCATCTACAAGATTTGCAGACGGCTTCCGCTACGGTTTCGGGGCAGAAGTCGGAATTTCCACAAACAAAACACACGCCAGAGGTCCTGTAGGCTTGGACGGCTTAACTATTTATAAATATAAACTCATCGGCAACGGCAACATTGTAAAAGATTATGTTGACGGAACAAAATGTTTTCATCATAATGATATTAAAATTTAAATAAAAAAGGAGAGGTGTCCGAGTGGTTTAAGGTGCGGATCTCGAAAGTCTGTGAGAGGTAACACTCTCCGTGGGTTCGAATCCCACCCTCTCCGAATTTTTGGGCCCGCAAGGGCCTTTTTTATGTGGCTGTTATTATAATTGTATTGTATTTGTGCAGATGTATTTGTGCAGACATTTCAATCGTGTACGGTTAAAATGATTATTGGCTGAAAAGTGGCTTTGTGTTTAGGTTTTAACCTGCCGGAAGTGTCCGAAAATAATCAAACCATCTGTAACAAGAAATCAAACCATGTGTTCTTTTACATATACATTCAAAGTATTTCTTTCTGAAAATTTGTGTTTTTGCTATAATATAGTTGAAACATTATTTTAAGGAGAGAAAATGAAACTAAGTACTACAACTGCACAAAATTCGTTTAAATACGGTTGGCTTTTATCAAGGATATGGCCATACATTAAACCATATATGTTTAGAATCCTCTGCGGATTTATAGTTGCAATACCTCTTGGACTTTTAGACGGCGTCACAGCATTTGCTCTAAAACCATTTATGGACTATGTTGTAGGCAAACAAGACTGGATTTTTCATGTCTTAGGACATGAGTTTACTCTCACCTGGCAGGTATTTGCGTTTATTATCCCATTTGGAGTTGTGGCTTTTGCAGGTTTTCAGGGTGTTTTGAGATATCTTAATGACTATATCTCAGCCTGGACATCACAAAGGATTACTAATGATGTCAAATTTGACCTGTTTCATAAACTTATTTATATGGATCCTCAATTTTATGACGAAAATCCATCAGGGATTATCATTTCAAGATATATGTCTGATCCGCAGACAGCATCTGCCGGAATTGTTGATCAGATAAAAACTATTACTACAAGTCTTTTCGGAGCATTAGGTCTGATTGGTGTAATGCTTTACAGTTCCTGGAAACTTGCATTTATAGGAGTGCTTGTTCTCTGTGTTGCTTTTATACCTGTTGCACTAATTAGAAAGAGAATAAAAGCCGCATCTAACAAGAATATGGTAATTGGCGGGAATATCACTACAAATATAAATGAAACATATAACGGTAACAAGGTTATGGCAGCATACGAACTGCAACAAAGACAGGAGAAATACTTTAGAGACCAAATATGGGAATCTTTTAATGTAAATATGTCATTAACCAAACGTGCTGCTTGGATGTCACCTCTAATGTATTTAATCGCTTCCTGTGGTATTGCAATAGTTCTTGGCTATGGCACACACCTTATTACATCCGGTCAAATGACTGCCGGAAGTTTTGCATCGTTTGTAACTTCATTATTGCTTTTATACAAACCTGTAAAAACATTAGGCGGAACATTGACAAATATACAAAACATTTTTGTTGCGATGGGGAGAGTATTTGAACTATTTGATTTACAGCCTGCAATACAGGATAAAAAAGATGCAATTGAAATGAAAGGTTTAAATGACAAAATTGAACTGCAAAATGTTTGGTTTGAATATGTTCCTAATCAGCCTGTATTAAAGAATTTGAGTTTAACAATAAATAAAAACGAAACTCTTGCCATAGTCGGTAATTCCGGCGGCGGTAAATCAACACTCGTAAATCTTTTGCCGAGATTTTATGACATTACATCAGGCTCAATAAGAATTGACGGTCTGGACATTAGAGATTATACAATCAGTTCTTTACGACACAATATTGCTATGGTTTTTCAGGATAATTTTTTATTCTCTGGCACAATAAGAGAAAACATTTTGATGGGCAATCCTGATGCGACAGAGGAAGAATTAAATCAGGCAATAGAATCTGCCCACCTGCAAGAAATGATTGCTGATTTACCTCAAGGCTTGGATACCATGTTGGGAGAAAGAGGTTTGACACTGTCCGGCGGTCAAAGACAAAGAGTTGCAATAGCACGTGCGATGATAAAAAATACTCCGATTGTAATTCTTGACGAAGCAACTTCTGCATTAGATAATAAATCAGAGGCAATCGTTCAAAAAGCA
>CALUUR010000054.1 GCA_944324015.1 Candidatus Gastranaerophilales bacterium | reverse complement strand
AACTAATGGCTGATAAAGAAATTATGGCTACAGGAAGAAGAAAAACCTCTATTGCGGTTGTAAAACTTGTTAAAGGAAAAGGCAGAATTTTCGTTAACGGTAAAACATTGAAAAACTATATCGGCAACAGACCTGCTATTGAAATGTTAGTTTACAGACCTTTAGTATTAACTGATAATCAGGAAAAATACGATGTAAAAGTAAAAGCTGTAGGCGGCGGTGTTGTAGCTCAATGCGGAGCTATCAGACACGGTATTTCAAGAGCATTGGTTAAAGCTAATGAAGAATACAGAAATGTTTTACGTTTGGAAGGACTTTTAACCCGCGACCCGCGTGTTAAAGAACGTAAAAAGTACGGACGCAAACGTGCAAGAAAACGCTTCCAGTTCTCAAAACGTTAATTTTCACAACAATTACAAAAAACCGGCTGTCAGCCGGTTTTTTATTTTATGATAAAATAATATTATGTTTAAAATTCAAAGTCCTGAAAACGATCCGAATTATGCTTTGTTTGAGAGGTATCTTGCAAAGTCTTTTTCTTTTGCGGTTACCGGACTTACAACATTTTTAAGACTTTTATTAATCCAGAAAATTCAAAAAATAACAGAAAAAAAACTTCTTGTTATAACATCTACCGAACAAAATGCACTCAAATATCAAAACGATTTAAAAAAAGCTTTCGGTCTTGATGCGGATTTAATCCCCTTCCAAAATATTTCAATGTATGAAAGCGTTCCGCCTAACCGCTACGATTATGCAGAACAGGTCAGAATTTTACTTGAAAAACCAGATATTGTTATTGCTCCTGTAAAAACATTGCTTGAGAAATTTCCGGCAGAGGATTTTTATAATAAGAATTCAATAAATTTTAAAGTCGGTGACGAGATTGACGTAAAAGAAACAGCGCAAAAATTTATTAATCTTGGCTATAAACATTCTACAATGGTCAGCGATATAGGCGAATTTAGTATAAGAGGGGATATTATAGATATATTCTCTCTTGATAAAAATGCTGTCAGAATAGAATTATGGGGAGATGAAATTGTTGATATAAGATATTTCAACAACGAAAACCAAAAATCAATTGAAAAAGTTAAATCCGTAAAAATTATGCCGATGTATAAATTTACACTGAAAAACGGCATACCTGACATTATAAAAAGAGAAGATGAAGAAGGGTACTTTGAAGGAATTGATGTTTATCAAAGTTATTTCAATGATAATTTAGCCGGGATATTAGACTACTTTAAAGATTATATTCTAATTTATGATGAAACATCAGAGCTTTATGCAAAGTATGAATATGTAGATAAAAATTTTGAAGAACAGCTGCAGGAAAATTTGAAACTCGGATTAAATGTCGAACTAAAAAGCCGTAACCACATAACTTTTGAAGAATTTATTCAAAAAAGTGCCGGATTTGTAAAAGTTGCACTAAATAACTTTTTAGACAGCGAAATGGAAGAAGTTATTGAATTCAACTCTCTGCCGGTACAGAATTTCGGAGCAAATCTTGATGAAATAGCGGATTTTATAAGAAAATACACTCTCAAAACCGATGGCAATAGAGGCTACAGGATAATAATAGCAACCGATTACCCAGAAAGAGTAAAAGAAATTTTATCTGAAAGGGACATCTTTGATATTGAATATAATGAAAGTATTTCATCAGCCGGCTCAATACTTGAAGACTTTAAAACTGTTGTCCTGACAGACAGGGAATTGTTTAATAAAAGGACAAAAGAAGTTACATCAACCAAGCGTTCATATTATAAAGAAAAACCTGAATATATTGAAAATATAAACGACATTAAAGAAGGCGAATATGTGGTTCACAGCGTCCATGGTGTCGGTATTTACAAAGGTTTGTCACAACAGGAAATTGACGGACAGCTGAAAGACTATCTTACAATTGAATACGCCAATAAAGACAGACTCCATATTCCCGCAGAGCAGATTAACCTTCTTGTCCGCTACCGCGGATCAGGCTCATTGAAACCGAAACTGTCAAGGATGGGCGGTAAAGACTGGGAAAATACTAAAACCCGTGTAAAAAAAGAAGTGGAACAGGTTGCTTACGACCTTTTGAGGCTTTACGCAAAACGAAAAATGCAAAAGGGTATCCCATTTTTACCTGACACAACTTGGCAGGTGGAAATGGAAGAAGCCTTTGAATACACGGAAACTCCTGATCAGATGAAGGCAATAAATGACGTTAAAGCTGATATGGAAAGCGAACAGCCTATGGACAGACTTATATGCGGAGACGTCGGCTTTGGTAAAACAGAAGTTGCAATGCGCGGAATATTTAAAGCCGTAACATCAGGCAAACAGGTTGCAGTAGTTGTTCCGACAACAATTCTGGCGTTTCAGCACTTCCAGACAATCTCTGAGAGATTTAAACCGTTCGGAGTTAATGTAGAACTTTTATCCCGTTTCAGAAGCCAGAAGGAACAAAAAGAAACGGTTAAACATCTTGCAACCGGTGAATGTGACATTGTAATAGGAACTCACAGGCTTTTACAGGACGGTATAATTTTTAAAGACCTTGGCTTGCTCGTAATAGATGAGGAACACAGATTTGGTGTAAGACATAAAGAAAAATTAAAACAATTGAGGGAAAATATTGATATTATAACAATGTCAGCAACACCGATTCCGAGAACCCTTTATATGTCTTTATCAGGGATTAAAGATATGTCAATTATCAATACTCCGCCTAAAAACAGATTGCCCATTAAAACTTATGTCGGCGAGTGGAATGAAAATATTGTAAAAAATGCCATTATTCACGAGCTTGATAGAGAAGGACAGGTGTTCTATCTTTATAATCGTGTTGAAACTATTGATGAATTTAGAATGCAACTTCAAAAACTCGTTCCGAATGCCAGAATTGCAATAGGTCATGGTCAAATGGATGAAAAAACACTTGAAAAAGTTATTATTGATTTTGCAAACCACGAGTATGACGTACTTCTGGCTACAACCATTATTGAAAACGGTATTGATATTCCGAACGCAAATACAATGATTATACATAATGCCGACAAATTCGGGCTTGCGCAGCTTTACCAGTTAAGAGGGCGTGTAGGACGTTCACAAAGACAGGCTTACTGCTATTGTCTTTATACAAAGTCAAAAGAGATTACACGCGACGCAGTTCAGCGTCTTAAAGCGATTAAGGAATTTACAACACTCGGGAGCGGCTACCAGATTGCAATGCGTGATGTAGAAATCCGCGGAGTCGGTAATATTTTGGGGACAAAACAGCACGGACACATGGTTAATGTCGGTTTTGACACATATTGCCAGCTTCTGGAAGAAACAGTACACGAACTTCAGGGCGAAATAGTTGATAAAACTCAGCCGACTATTGTTGATATCAATGTAACGGCTTTTATTCCTGATGAATGGGTCGGTTCTGCCGAACAGAAAATGATTGAATACAAACGTCTGGCAGATGTAAAATCCGAGGTTGAACTTGATTATATTACAGAAGAATGGAAGGATCGTTTCGCCAAACCGCCGGAAAGCGTTGAAAACCTAATAAAATTAATAAGAATAAGACTTGCGGCAACCGAAGCGAAAATCTCTTTAATACGCGAAACAGAAGATAACATAAGAATATACACACCATATCTGCAAGCAGAGTGGAAGCTTATACAGCAGAAACTCCCCGGAGAAATTCTCAAACGAATAAAATACACAATTGCTCCAAAGTCTTGCCTTGAAGGTAATTCTATTCTTCTTTTGAATAATGCTTATATGAACTTTAATGAAGTATTTAACATTTTAACAGATTTGTTTTATTATATAAATAAAACACGCAATGAATTTGCTTAAAAAAAGTAAAAGACTCAAAAATATAGTAAAAAAAGGAGAACTTATGAGAGGGAAAAAATTATTGGCAGTAATTGCCGTTTCAGCAGTTATGTTTGCAGGATGCGGCCTGAAATCACAGGAAGCCATTATAAAAGTTAACGACAAAGCAATTACTCAGGCACAATTTGACCGGATGATGGACAAACAGGCAGGCAGCGGAATGCTTGCAGCTCTCGGGGTAGATGTAAAAAACGACAAAAACAGTTTTATATACCTGCTTTTAAAAGACAGAATTGTTAATGAACTTATCGTCAAAACTTTATTAGATGAAGAAGTTGCTAAACGCGGAATTAAAGTAACAAACAAAGATGTTGATGAAGCAGTTAAAGGTATTATTGACAAACTTGGTTCAAAAGAGCAGCTTGATTCAATATTAAAACAGAACGGAATTTCAAATTCTGATTTCAAAAAAGATTTAAAAGAAGAAGTTAAAATGAAAAAACTCGCCCAACAATTAGGAAGTTCTTCTGTTTCAGATGCTGAAGCAAAAAAATTCTATGATGAAAATATAAATAAATTTAAATACCCTGATAAAGTAAGAGCTTCACATATTCTTATTTCCGTTAATCCGGCTGAAATAACAGAAATTATTAAATCTGACGCAAAAAACAAAAATCTTGATGACGCAGCCTTAAAAGCTAAAGTTAACGAAGAAATCAAAGCTAAAGAAACTAAGGTTAATCAATTGCTGGCAGAAGTAAAAAAAGACCCGACCTTGTTTGCCAAACTCGCAAAAGAAAACTCTGATGATACAGCAACGGCTGTTAAAGGCGGGGATTTAGGTTTCTTCGCAGCAAAAGAAATGGTTCCGGAATTTTCTAAAGCAGCATTTTCCATGAAACCTAATACAATTTCTGATAAACCGGTAAGAACGCAATACGGATATCATATTATAATGGTTACGGACAGAGCCGCAGCAGGTCAAACCCCTTATGAAAAAGTAAAAAATGATATTAAAGGGTATCTTGAAAACCAAAAACAAATAGAAATGATTGATAACTTGACAGAATCATTAAAGAAAACTGCAAAAATTGAATACGTAAATCAGGAATATGACCCTGCTAATGTAAAAAAAGAAGTAAAAAAATCAATTGATAACAGTGCAGAGCTTGCCAAAAAAGCAAAACAGGAGGCTGAAGCTAAAAAGAATAAATAAAAAACATATACTATATTTAAAAAAACAGTACCGGATAGGTACTGTTTTTATTTACTTATAATATTTATGTAAAGTTTTATTAAAATATATCAAATATAACGCAATTATATACTCAAGAAATACTTTATAAGTATATAAGAAATAAATAAATTGCGAAAGCAATAATTAATAAATTTTCACACTACCTACTACACTTTCTACCTACTAACCTTTTACACGAGAAATCACTAAAATTTTAAAAGCTTCTGATTTATTAGAAGCTCTTTTTATTTTATATACATTAAAAAAACTCCCGAAATGGGAGCTTTTTTAAAATGTCTTGTTTACGTAAAATTAATTACTATTTAAGTCTTACGCTTACTGAAGTTCCTTTTTTAGAAATTTCAACTTTGTCTTCTCTAGCTAACCAGCCAAGGCCTAAATCTGCAAAGTTTCCTTTAAGGTCTAATTCTTTTTTCATTTTAGAGAATGAAGATTCTCCGTTATTGTTCAAATAGTTGTAGATTTGACCTGCTGATTGTCCGATTTGTTCTTGTAATTCTTGCATACTTAACCTCCATGCATTTACTTGTATGTCTTACATCTCCGTTTATGCTTATATAATAGTTGAATGTTAAAAAAAATGCAATAGTTCGTTAGGATGAGGACAAAATATTTTTTTTATTGTTCATGATACAATTGTTTTTGTAAGGAGTATGGATGTTAATTTCAGGTGATTTATCCACTAATAAGACCAATTTTCTGACAAAGAGTTATGCAAATCTTTTAAATTCCGGAGTAAGTTCTTCTGAAATTCTGGTTATTGTTCAAAATTCAAACCTTAAACAAAACTTCATAAATAAAACTTTAGAATTATTAAAAATTGATTTTTTAGAAAAATTAAATGTACATTCATTCTTTTCTCTTGTTTATAACACAATTAATGATAACTGGGCTTTTGTTGAAAATATTAATCCCTTTAACAATCCCACAATACTTCCTAATATGACCGGTTTAGAGGTATCGCAATTTCTTTTAAAAGATATTTTGAAAGAAATTCCTTTTAAAGGCTACAATTCAAAAAAATCACTTTTGCATCAGCTGTTCAGAAGATATTCTCTAATTGTACAAAACAATTTATCCGATGAAGAAGTTGAATGGCGCTCCCGCGTCTTAGGTGAAAGTTTTGCGGATGATGCAAAAAAAACATTAAAAAAACTGCTTGCGGATACTCTCGCATTGAGAGATTTCGATTATCTCAGGCAAACTCTTGTTTTTAATTATATTTATAAAAACACAAACTACTTCAACAAAATAAAATATCTTATATTGGATGACGGCGATGAAATAACTCCTGTATGTTTTGATTTTATTTCACACTTAGCTCCGCAATTAAAGGATGTGTTTATCGGATTTGACGAAAAAGGAGCAAGTAGGGCAGGGTATTTAAGTGCAGACAAAACTGCAGTGTGGAAATTTGAAGAATTATTTCAACAAAAAGCAGAAAAAATTCAATCAACAAATAAACTTTCCATTGATGCAGAAACTTTATTTTCTAATATTACCGGAGGGGAAACAAACACTTTGCAAAATTTTTCTATTCAGTCGCCATCCAAAAGAGCTTCCATGATAGAAACTGCTGTCTGCAAAATAAATGAGCTTCTTGAAAAGAATATAAAACCGTCCGATATTTCTATAATTACACCTGTTGTAGATGACATGCTAAAATTCTCTTTGAATGAAAACCTGCGCCCGAATTTACTTTTTCTCTCCGGCAGCGAAAAGCTTATACAAAACAGGCTTGTAAAATCTGTTTTAACAATATTAAAAATTAACAGCGGGTTTAAAGTTACGGAGTTTGAACTAAGAGTTGTACTTTCAGAATTTTTGGGAATTCCGGTCAAATACTGTAAAGACATTCTGGAAAACTTTGAGCAGAATAACGAATTAATCCCGTTTGAATTTAACTTAGAGGAATACACAGACAGATACAAAAAATTTAAAGATCTGATTGAAGTATTAAAATCAAGTAATTCTAGACTATCAGAAAAAGTATATGATATTTACAATGAACTTGCCCGATTTTATTATGTAAATCCTGTTGAAATAAATAAGTTTAACTTTTTTATAAAACAGCTTCAGGATTTTGAAAATATACTCGGAAAAGAATTTGAAAACAGGCAGGAAGATATTATAAATCAGATAGAAAATTCAATTATTGCAGAAAACCCATACTCTACACTGGAAATTTCTGATAATGATATTGTAATTTCAACTCCGCAAAAAATTATTGATAATCAAATTAAAACCAAATATCAATTCTGGCTGGATATATCAAGCGACGAATGGATTAAAAGCGACACCGGACCTTTATATAATGCATGGGTGTTTCAGCGCGGATGGGCAAAAGATGAATACACAATTGATGATAATATTCAGCTTTCCAAAGATAAAACCGCAAGAATTTTAAGAAAACTTACCCTTTGCGCATCAGAACATATTTACACTTATTCAAGCCTTTTTGACGGAAACGGAATTGAAAACTTCGGCGGAATTGAAGAATATATAAAAGTCGAAGAGATAGCGGAACAAGTATGCAATGACGCAGGAACTTTCAAAATTATTCCTCGTGATGATCAAAAACCCGTACTTGAATATAAATACGGTCAGATGGCAATTTCAGCGGTGCCGGGAGCAGGCAAAACAACAATATTACTTGCTCTTATTCTAAAACTTCTTGATAAAGGAATAAATCCCGCAAATATATTTGTTATGACTTATATGGAATCCGCTGCAAGAAATTTCCGCGACAGAATTAAAAATATCAGGCAAAATTCCTCTCAAATTCCTAATATCAGTACAATACACGGGCTTGCTTTGAGGATTTTAAAAGAAAACGGCAATTATGAAAGATTAGGGCTGTCACCGGATTTTGAAATATGTGATGACACACAAAGGACAAGAATAATAAGAGAAATTTCAACCAAACTCAAATTAAAAAAAACTGAAACAGATGAATTTGACAGAGGGATTTCCGTATTTAAAATCGGGAACGGACAATTTAACAATCCAACAGACAATAAAATTCAAAAATTTCAAACATTTTTCAATGAATACCAAAGAGTTTTAAGAGAATCAAATTTGATTGATTATGATGATATGCTTACATCATCAGTTAAACTGCTGGAAGAAAATACCGATATCCGCGAATATTATCAGAATATCTGTCATTATATTATTGAGGATGAAGCTCAGGATTCTTCATCTATTCAACAGAGGTTAATCAATCTCTTAAGCGGGAAACACAAGAATTTAATTCGCTGCGGGGATATAAATCAGGCGATTACAACAACTTTTTCAAACGCCGATGTGGAAGGATTCAGAAAATTTATAAAAGAAAGCTCCGACGTAAGTATGGATTGTTCACAACGGTGTACAAAAGACGTATGGACTCTTGCAAATAATCTTGTAAAATGGGCAGAACAACGGCAGGAAACTAAAAATGCGTTTTACAAAATATTTATGCATCCCGTTGAAGGAAGAAATCCGGTTTCTGAAAATGCACTGCATTCTATAATCTTTGAAAAGCCGCTTGAAGAGAGAAACTACATATTAAAAGAGATTAAATCAGCTCTTTCCAAAGATGAAAAATGTACAATCGGAATACTTTTAAGAAATAATTATCAGGTTGCCCAGTGGATGAACTTTATTAATAACAGCGGATTAATAACTATTACAAGAAGCGAATCACTTGAGCAGAAATCAATCTTTAAAACAATCTTTGCAATTATGCAAATGATTATTCATCCTTTTGATAACAATATTATTGCAGATAACTATGAAATCCTTGCGGAAATGGGATTTTATAAGCAGCGACTCGGACTTGAAATAAGGAAGTTTGAAACCCCGTTTATACAAACAAACTGCGATGATATCGAAAGCCCTTATCTTACACAGTTCTATTGGGATTTAACCTACTGGCTGTCATTTCCTCATCTTACACCCGATGAACTTGCAATAAAAATAGGACTGCACTATTTTTCATCAGAAATAGAAAAATCTAATGTATACCTTATTTCAACTCTTATAAAACGATTGAGCATAAACTATAAAGATTTTCCGATACTTGTCGAGCGGTTGGGAGAATTGGCGAAAAAGCCTTCTCTCAGCGGATTTAAATTTTTCTCTGAAGAAGAAGAAAGCAGCAAAGAATATATTGCCGGAAAAGTTCAGGTTATGACAATGCATAAATCTAAAGGAGATGAGTTTGACTATGTATTTATTCCCGAAATGTCCGAAAAAAATCTAACTATTGATTTTGAACAAATTAAACTCAAATCTTCTGATTTTATGGAAAATCTTAAGCGCTTAAATACAGATTACAAACCTAAAACAGAATTTGACATGAAACAGGAGCTTGTATCGGAAAATTTAAGGCTGCTTTATGTCGCAATCACAAGAGCCAAAAAACATCTTTATTTCACAACAAGCCGCAAGGTTAAGTCATTCGAAAAAATTATTGAACAAGAACCGAACTTGATTTTTTCGGAAATTCTGGATTGTACGGAGGTATATGATGAATAGCTTTTCTCCCAATATGCTCAAAACATTTAAAGCCTGTCCTAAAAAATATTATTTTAAATATATACAAAAGATTTCAATGCCGCAAAAAATCAGTCTTTTTGAAAAAGGTAAAAAGGTTCACGCACTCGCAAACTATTATCTTCGCGGAGATGACATAACCAAAATGGAAAAAGCTTTAAATTGTGAAGAAAAATTGGTCTGGGAGCATCTAAAACAAAATGAATTTTTTCAAAAAAGTTACATAAACTCGGAATATAACCTTTCCTGCAAAATTGGAAGTTACAGGATAGGCGGGAGATTAGACGCACTGATGAAAGATGAAAAAAGTTATTATATTCTTGATTACAAAACCGGCTCAACTCCTAAAAATCCCGAATACGATTATCAAACTATGGTTTATCTCCTGAACACATCAAAATTACTGCAAAATAAGACTCTAAAACAAGTGCAGGGTGACGCGTATAATATTAAATTTGTATACATTGATTTAAAAAATAACCAAAATGTCGTAATAGATTTTTCTTTGGGAAAAGAACAGGAATATGAAAAAATGTTGATTGAAATTTGCAATACAATCACAAATGCTCAATTCTCGGAAGAAGTCGAATACACAGCTCAATGTGATTTTTGCGAATACAAAAAGATTTGTATAAAATAAAAAAACCTCTCATGTAGAGAGGTTTTTTTATTTTTAGAAATTATTCTGTTACTACTTGATTTCAACAGTAGCGCCAGCTGCTTCAAGCTGTTTTTTAATAGCTTCAGCATCTTCTTTTTTAACACCTTCTTTAACAGGTTTCGGAGCGCCGTCTACTAAATCTTTAGCTTCTTTCAAACCAAGACCGGTGATAGTTCTAACTTCTTTCAATACAGCGATTTTGTTAGCACCAGCTGATGCCAAGATTACAGATACTTCAGAAGCTTCATCAGCTGCTGCTTCACCTGCTGCTGCAGGAGCTGCTGCTGCAACTGCTACAGGAGCTGCTGCAGATACGCCGAATTTTTCTTCCATAGCTTTTACTAATTCAGCTGCTTCCAATAAAGTCAATTTTTCGATTGATTCTAAAATAGTTTCTACGTTACTCATTATTTTTCTCCTTTTAAATTGTTTTAGTTTAATACATTAAAAAACTTATGCGGTTTTCTGATCTCTAACAGCAGCCATAGTTCTTGTAAGCTGTGACATAACTGCATTGATAGATCCAACGATGCCAGAAGCAGGTGAGTTGATAGAACCGAGAATTTTTGCAATAAGTTCTTCTTTTGAAGGCATTTTAGATAATGCTTCTGCTTCCTTAGCCGTTAACAATTTACCGTCTAAAGCACCGCCTAAAATAGCACCTTTTTTGGTGTCTTTAATAAATTTTGCAACTGCTTTTGCAGGACTTACCTGATCTTCAAAACCAAACGCAATAGCGACAGGTCCTGTTAAAGAATCAGTAAGAACTTCAAAATCAGTACCCTTTAAAGCAATTTTAGCAAGAGTATTTTTAGTTACCATATAATCGCCGCCGTCTTTTTGGAGGCTTCTTCTTAAATTGGTAATTTCTTCTACCGTATAACCTTTATACTCTGTTAAAATAGCTACCTGGGCTTTTTCTGCTTTTGCTTTTATAGCATCTATTTTTTCAGATTTAAAAGCTTTTGTTGCCATG
>CALUUR010000053.1 GCA_944324015.1 Candidatus Gastranaerophilales bacterium | reverse complement strand
TTCTTTTCATCTTTTTTAAAGGTATAGTTAAACACTTTTAACTGACGGATTTTATCCAGACCGGAGGTGCTTGCTTTGCCGACATATTTTAGACGACGGTCAGACGACATATTAATCTCAAATTTACTCATTAATTCTCGTTCAAATTGACTGGCATCTTTATCCCATGCATTTCTCAAATTATCATCATCACCATCCATATTATCTGATCTAATAATTCCATAAGCACCGCCGCGGTTGTTTCCGGCTCGTAAAATGGTCGAACCATAATTTAGTTTTGCATTTAATACTACTGCACCTCCAACAACCAAATGCCCGGGGAGATATACAATAGTATCAGGATTACCAAGATACATTCTATTTGAGCCTTTTTGCTTCTCATCATCAGGCCCTGAATCGGGTCCGATACAGACTACATTACTATAAGCACCGACATTTTCACAAGCATTAGTCCCTATTGCAATATTATTATTCATCTCTGCAAAGGCTCCGGTTCCTATGGCTATACTATCCTCCCCTCTAGCTTCTGCACTGCCAATTGCAATACTATTGTCGTTTGCAGTAGTTGCATCTTGACCTAAACTGACAGAATAACTGCCAAGTGCATTAGCCCTATGCCCTATAGCTATTGAGTTAATTTTTTGACTACTTTGAGTGCCTGTCTGAGCCGCCTCCCCTATTGCTATAGATCTTGGAAGGTATGCTTTTGAATTAAGACCTATTGCTATTTCAGAAACTGTAGCTACAGTATTTGGCAAGTTAGTATTGCCTGCAATAGCATTTGTACCTATCGCAATTGAATTGCTATGTACACTGGAAACTGAGCTGCCTATTGCAATTGAATCAGGCATCTCAGCGCCATAAGTGTAATCGGCATTATAACCGAGATTTATTGCTCTTTCACGCATTGCCCGTGCTTTATTGCCTATTGCTATTGCTCCTTCCGATGGATAACTGCTATTATTGCTCATTGTTGTATTATAACCTATTGAAACAGAATACTCTCCATAAACTGATTTAGCACTACCGTCATGTAAGCCTATAATAGTCATATAAGGGCTATAACGGCTTATGTCATTACCCAATAATATTGAATCATGACCTACCTGAGTATTACTATTACGACCAATCACTATAGAATTTTCTTCGACACGTACATTGTTGCCGATAGCTATTCCATTATCACCGGAAGTTCTTACAGATGGGCCAATACCAATAGAGTTCACAGCTTCGGCATTGCTATTGTACCCAATTGATACTGCATTCTCACGGATAGCAGATGAAGAGTTACCAATAACTACTGTATGAGGAGTGTTTGTCGATGCACTTGAACCGAGAACAACCGAACCGGTACCGGTTTGTTGAATATTAAAACCTACAGATACATTATCGTCAGCATGAGGGGAATTAGCTTCCCTTAAAGAACCAAGTAAAAGATTATTACCGTTTAAGTTTAATGCGCCTAAAGTATTATTCCCGTTTTTAAACAATATATGATTATTTGAACCGGAGGCATTTACAATTAATCGGGAATTAAGATCATCTTGTGCTGCTGTATGCTGACCTATCATGGCAACCTGAGATGCTCCGATTCCATAATAAGCATCTGTACCATTAGGTGCCCACTGCCACGGTGAAGACTGGTCTATCTTATTCCTCGTTGTCATTACAGGTGCCATGGCGGCCATTATGATACTCAGTATCAGCATGACTACCATCATTTCCGCTAAGGTAAAAGCCGACAATACACCATTTAAAGGTCTGTTTATATACATTCTTTCACTCCTCAAAATTATATTATATTTTATTCAGATTGTTTTTCTTATTATAACGCTTTTTCCATGGTATTTCAACTATGTTACAAAAAATAATTTAAAAAAGATTAATTTTTCAGGCATAAAATTTAAAATTTGTTATAATAAGTTTATGAATGATAAAGAATATGAAGATTTTATATCTACAGTAAGCCACGAATTGAGAACACCTTTAACTTCCATAAGAGGCTTTTCGGAAACAATGCTGACCTCATGGGATAAACTTGATGATGAAAGTAAAAAAAAGTTTCTCAAAATCATTGTAGAACAATCAAACAGACTTATTAACCTTGTAGAAAATATGCTTTCCGTAACAAAACTGAATAACACGAAAGATTCTTTTATTTATAAAGAAATTTCTGTAAAACCTGTTCTGGAAACCACTATAGCAATAATTAAAACCCAGTATAAAGATAAAAAATTCAATATCGAAACAGAACCTAATCTCGTGCCAATTCTTGCAGATAAAGATAAATTTCAGCAGATTATGACTAATTTAATTGAAAATGCGGCAAAATATGGAGACGAAAATTCGACAATTACCGTAAACGCAGAAACAGCAGGGAATAATGTTTCCATAAAGGTTTCTAATACAGGTATAGAAATCCCTGAAAACGAATACGAAAAAATATTTACAAAATTCTCAAGAATAGATAATCCGCTTACAAGGAAGGTGCAAGGCAGCGGCCTCGGGCTATATATTACTAAAAATCTTGTAGAAAAAATGGGCGGGAAAATTTCTGTTATATCAAAAAATCACAAAACAACATTTGAAATAAAAATGCCTGCTGCAGATATTGAACTTCAAGCGAGGACAAAATGCAAACAGTAACCTTAATTATAGATAAAAGGCATGAAATCTCCACAAAATACAGAAAATTACTCAAAAGTAAAACAAACTCTGTAATAGTTACAAAAAATTTGCTTTCTGCTCTGAAAATTATTCAAGATAAAGAACCGGATTTGATACTAATTTCAGACAGCATTGACAGCAATCCAGGAGATTTTTGCAGAAAAATCAGAGCATTGACTTATAATATGCGTCCGGTAATTATAGCAACCTCAAAATCGGCAGAACTGTCAGACAAACTTGATGCTCTTGAAAACGGAGCAGATGACTTTATTCCCGAGCCTGTAAATCAGGAAGAATTTGTTATGAGGATAAAAGCGCATTTGAGACGTGAATTTGAATCAAACATGAACACAAAAACTTATCTTCCGTCAAAAAATTACACATTACGCGCACTTAAAAGAATTCTTTGTGAAAATAATTTATGGGCTGTTATGTATATAAGCATAGAAAATTTTGACAACTATAAAGAAACTTATACTGCACTTGCAGCCGATAAACTTATCCAAACTTACAGTGCAATCATGAATTCAGTGCTTGATGAAACGGATTATCTGGGTATGATTTCCGATAGAGAATTTATTATTATAACAGACGGGCTTAAAGCGGAAAAAATCGCAAACTTTTTAACCTTTGCATTTGATTCGGTAGCCCCTAAATTTTACTCTGCACAAGACAATAAACGTGGATTTATGCTGATGCAGGGTGACGAAACAGCAGGAAGACGCTCAAACTTTGTTCATACAACTATAGGTATTATAACAAATGAATTTATACAGTATAAAAACTCAAATCAGCTGTTTAACGCTCTTATACAAATTCATAAAATGGCTGAATTGCCGGCAAAATCAAACTATTTGACGGAAAGACCCCGAATTACGGCTGAAAATGCAGTGGATAATGAAATTAATAATAAAATCTTCATTATAGAAGAGGATGAACCGACAAGGCTTTTGTTAACAACTATTTTTAACCTGCAGGGCTATGATGTAAAACCATTTACAAACCCGACTGATAAAGCACCGGCATTAATAATTCTTGATGCAGGAGATAACGAAACATTTAAAGGTCTTGAGTTCTGCAGAAATTTAAGAAAAAATCCCAATTATGACAGAACAAAGTTAATTGTTACATCATCAATTCATGATAAAGAACTTGTACTGCAATCGGGAGCAGACCTGTATATTCCAAAACCCTATGAAATATCTGTTTTAATAAAATGGGTACAAAAACTGCTCAATGATTAGCCGATAAGGTTTTCAAGATATTCCGCATTTTTCTGTGCTTTTTCAGAATTAATATTTGAACGTTTCATATATGTTCTCAAAGCTTCCCTTATAAGTTCGCTTCTGGTTCTTTGTTCATTAAGAGCTACACCATCAATTTTATGTAAAAAAGCATCGGGCATAGTAACTAAAATCTTTGCCATTCTAAACACTCCGTTAATACTTCACACTATAAATATATAATAACATAATTAATCCTTTTTTTCAAGTGTACTAACCTGAATGAGCAGTTGACATAAAAAAATAAATTTTTATACTGATAAGTGTAATTATAATGAAAGGAGTCTAACATATGGAAGACAACAACTATAGACATGAAGAATTTGATGACTGTTTTTTGTGCAAACATCCGGCATTAAGACATGTTTTGACAGGACTTTTAGTATTTTTAGGCGCGTTTCTGGCATTTTATGTAGTTTCAGACTGGCACTTCAAAAGGATGATGGATCCGTCTTTTTATATGAGAAGAATGGATAAAGCTGTTATGCAAAGAGAAAAGAACTTTGATAAAATGGAACGCAGAGCACTTAAGCAGCAGGAATGGATGGACAGAAAAGCAATGAAAATGCAGCAAAAAATGGTGCACAATGCCTCTCAATTCATCAATATTGAAAAAACAGATGATGCCTATAGGATTATTGTTGACTTACGCCCGTTTGACAACGATGAAAAAAATGTTGAGGTTAAAACTGACGGAAATACAATAATAATTAATGCAGCAGGTGAAAAAAATACACGCCGCAAACAGGAAATAATGAAATACAGTCAGGTATTTGCTTTCGCCGAAAAAATTGATACTGCTAATATTTCAAAAATACGTGAAGGCGATAATTATATAATAACTGTACCATTTGAAGAATAAGTTGATTTTCTTTTCACTCACAAACGCCGTTAATTTTAACGGCGTTTGTGCTATTATTCAGATATGAAAATTTTAATAGCAGATGATTCACATAAATGGGTTCTGTATCATAAAGATGCCATAAGGGAGATTTTTAAAGACGGGGCAGAAATTGATACTGTTTCGTCCGCTCAGGAAGGTGTTGAAAAAATTACGTCCTCAATTGATGCTCCTTATGATTTTATTTTGACTGATATGCAGATGGAGCCTGATTTTTTACCCCTTTATGCAGGAGAATGGTTTATAAAACAGATACAATTTTTTAATGAATATAAAAATACAAAAATTATAATAATCTCGGCAACGAGCAATATACGTCAGATTGCGGAAAAATATTCTGTTGATTACATCCCCAAATACAGGTGTAATGATTTGAATGAATATTGTAACAAATTATTAAATTCTTAGTTAAATCTTTAAAGTTTTATGCATTAATTTCCGATACATAAATTGTTGAAAGGTTAGGGCGCAAGCCTCAGGTAATCAGATTTGAAATGAAAAGGAGAACAGTTATGTACGGATATATATCATGGCCGGGAGTATACAGTTTTAAACAAGAAATCGGAATGTTCATGGAATATTTGCGTGAACAGATTGACGAAGTTATGAAAAAGATTGAAGAGACAGAAGATGCAATCGCAAAATAGCGTTTGCAAAGCATAGAAGTTGATTAGGATTTGTAAAGCCGGTATATTAAATACCGGCTTTTTGTTTTTAAATTTTATTAAATATCAATTGGTTGTTTTCTGTGTCAGCTTTAATCTTGTCGCCTTTTTTAAATTCTCCTTCAAGAATTTTCATGGAAAGCGGAATTTCAACAAGCTGTCTTATAGCTCTTTTTAAAGGTCTTGCACCGAACAGCGGTTCGTAGCCTTCGTTTGCAAGAAAATCTTTTGCACTGTCGGTCAATTCAAGCTCGATGTCCTGATCAAGCAGGCGTTGTTTCAAAGAATTTATCTGAATATCAACAATTCCTTTTAATTCTTTAAGAGTTAATGCTTTAAACATTATAATTTCATCAATACGGTTTAAAAATTCCGGTTTGAATTTTTCTCTGAGAGCCTTGTTTATTTCTTCTTTTTTCTCATTTTCCGATAGATGTTCGTCAAGAATAATACTGCTTCCCAGATTGCTTGTCATAATTATAACGGTATTTTTAAAGTCAATAAGCCTTCCCTGTCCGTCCGTAAGCCTTCCGTCATCAAACATCTGGAGCATAAGGTTGAAGATATCGGGATGTGCTTTTTCTGCCTCGTCAAATAAAACGACGGAATACGGTTTTCGTCTGACGGCTTCTGTAAGCTGTCCCCCTTCTTCGTAGCCGACATAACCCGCAGTTGCTCCGATTAACCTTGATATGGCAGATTTTTCCATAAATTCTGACATATCAATGCGAACAAGTGCATCTTCATCGTTAAACAATATATAAGCAAGAGTTTTACCGAGTTCTGTTTTCCCAACCCCTGTAGGGCCTAAGAAAAGGAAAGTGCCTATCGGGCGTTTCGGATCTCTGAGGCCTGAACGTGAAAGACGGATTGCGTTTGCGATTTTTGTAACAGCTTCCTCCTGCCCTACAACACGTTTGTGCATTACTTCTTCCATTCCGATTAATTTTTTTGATTCATCTTCCATAAGGCGGTTGACAGGAATTCCTGTCCATTTTGCAACAATTGCGGCAATATCATCCTCGTCAACTTCTTCTTTTATCAATCGTTTTTTTGCGGACCGGCTCTGAATAGTTTTAAGTTTCTTTTCCATATCAAGCATCTGGCTGTATTTGACTTCCAGAGAGGCTGTCATTGTCGGATTTTTCTTGGAGATTTCAATTTGAGATTTTAGTTTTTCTATATTTCTCTTTACGGCGGCTGCTGAATCTATAACTTTCTTTTCATTCAGCCACTGTTCTTTTAAGTTATTTATTTTTGTTTCAATATCCGTAATTTTTTTATTGATTTTTTCGGCTTTTTTCAGAGCTTCTTGTGAGCCGTCTTTTTCAAGAGCTTTTTTGTTCATTTCAAGCTGCATTTTTTCGCGGATAAAAACATCTATTTCCTCTGGCATTGTATCAATTTCTATTCTTAAAGCCGATGCAGCTTCATCAAGAAGGTCGATTGCTTTGTCCGGAAGATGTCTGTCTGCGATGTATCTGTGGGATAGTTTTACGGCTGCAACTATTGCATTGTCCATAATTTTAATCCCGTGGTATCCTTCGTATTTGTCTTTCAAGCCTCTAAGTATGCTTATTGTAGTTTCAACCGAAGGTTCATCGGCAACTACCGGTTGAAAACGGCGTTCCATTGCTTTGTCTTTTTCAATATACTGCCTGTATTCATCTATTGTGGTTGCGCCTATAACTCTTATTCCGCCTCTGGCAAGCATTGGTTTTAAAAGGTTGCCTGCATCTGCTCCCCCTTCTGATGAACCGCCTGCACCCATAATAGTATGGATTTCATCTATAAACAGAATTAGGTCATCGGATTTTTCTTCAATGGCTTTTAAAACAGATTTTAAACGTTCCTCAAATTCGCCCCTGTATGAGGCTCCTGCAAGCATTGCACCTAAATCAAGGGCCATAATTTTGTCATTTTTAAGACTTTCAGGGACATCACCCGATACAATACGCTGTGCAAGTCCTTCTATAATTGCGGTTTTACCCACGCCCGGCTCACCGATTATTACAGGGTTATTTTTCGAACGTCTGTTTAAAATCTGGATTGTACGCCTTATTTCGTCATCTCTTCCGATTACCGGATCTAGTTTGTTTTGCTTTGCTGCTTCTGTCAAATCTGTTGTGTATTTTTCTAATGCATCATTTTTTTTGCTGTTTTGTATATCTGATTTAACGTTTTTTGATGATTTTGAAACAGAAGCTGTTTCTTTTGCTGAAGTTGTGTTTGCAGACTGATTTTCTTCTGTTTGCGTTTCTTCCACATTGATAATGTTGTTGACTTCTTCGGTCATTTTTTCATATAGTTCGAGCCTGTTTATACCGCTTTGTTCCCATAAAAAGTTTAATGTTTTATTGTCAATTCTGAACAGGGCAAGTAAAAGATGTTCAATACTAACCTGTTCATCATTTCTTTTTTCTGCTTCGTCACTTGCAACATTCATCATTGCAATTGTTTCTGCGGAAAATCTGACATCGGAAAATCTTCCTCTCGCATAATATGAGCGTTTTGACAGATAATTGTTCAATCTGTCGACAATTTGCGGATTATCTGCCCCGACGCGTTCAAGTAAAATTTTCGGCAGGTCATTTTGATCAAGCATTAAAGCAAGCATTATATGTTCAGGGGCAAGTTCTGCAAAATTTCTTGCAACAACGATTGACTTTGCTGATTTGATAATTGCCTGAACGTGGTCGGTTAAAAGCATTTTTATATCCCTTCTCGTACGTGATTACAAAGTTAATTACAATTTTTACAATTATATTATTTAACCAAAATAAAATCAAAATTGTTTCAATAATTTAAAATGAAAAAGTAAACAGTTCTCTGATTTCTACACCGAGAGCATCAGCAATAGCTATTAATTTTTCTAAAGTAGGATTTGCTTCGCCTCTTTCAATTTGTCCCATATAGATTTCGCTTATGTCTGTTTTTTCTGCTAACTTTTCCTGAGAATACCGTTTACTTTTTCTTAGATACGCTATTTTCGCACCAAGTTTTTTATAAGCATTGTTATTCATCATGATTAACTTATTATAAATTCTTGACTAAACAATTACTAAATGGTACTAATATGGTTACATATATTAGTAGTATATTTTTATTTATTAAAAGGCAATAATTAATGGTCTATAGTAAAGATATTAAATTTACAGAAGTCGAGGAAAAAATCATCGATTATTTAAAATACGGCTATACAAATGCACAAATCGGAAAGATTTTACACATAAGCCGACATACAGTAAAATATTATGTTTCGTCAATATTGAGCAAAACAGGTGCATCAAACAGAATAAATGCAGTATTCTTACTTGCATCAGGCGGATATTTTAAAGAGTCTGAATAAGATTTTTTGCAATACTTACGGCTTCATTGAACACATATTTGTTTCTTAAAAAATCTTCTCTTTCTATGTATCTGCTTACAATTTTTCTGGCGAAGCTTCCGATGGCAATTCCGTTATAGTTTATCCCGCACATTTGCGCAAGTTCTGATGTTTTTGAATTTGTACCGCCTGAAAGCATTATATAAACAGGGAGTTTTGAATTTTGAACTATTTCTGCCGTTGCAACGGCCTGAAGAGTTGTTTTGTAATCGTCTTTACCCCCGCTCATCGGAAATCCGTCCGCCTGAACGATTGTGGTATAGGGATTGCGGTTTTCTGTTGTTTTTTTTATAAGTTGAAGCATCTTCTCTTCGCTCAAATGCCCGCGGGCCGTGCAAATACTTAGCATTCCGTCATAAATTTTATTTATATCATTCCATTTATTCAATGCTTCGTCAATATTTTCACCCATTGCGTGAAGCTCAATACAGTCAATCCCTTTTTCTATTAACGGCAAAAGAATAATATTTAAATCCATATCTTCTTCAATAAAAGAGATTGCTTCGTGTCTGCATACGGAATAACACCTTCCGCATCCGATACAACGAGCTGCGAGCAGAGGACGCAGGGCGGATGCGTTGAGCATTCGACCGTAGACTCGTTTAACGCGAACAGCGAAGGGAGAGCTGCCGTCTATTAAAATAGCTTTTTGCGGGCAGATTTCTTCACACTTATGACAGCCAACGCATTTTTCGTAATCAATTTGAGCTTTTCTTATATGCGGGTCGCCTTTAATCCCGACACTTACGCATAAATATCCTTCTCTGCCCTGCAGACCGCGTTTTGCGGCATCAACAATTTCAGGTTTTGCTGACAGATCAAAAAATTTACATCCGGCAGTAGAATATAGTGCAACAAGTTTCTCGACCTCTAAAGCGTCCTCGTTTCCCGCTCCGCAGACCAATTTGAAACATTTACTGCTGTCAAGAAGTTCTTTTAACATCTAGTACACCATATTGTTATAAATGATTTCAGACGCTTTTACAATAAATTCTTTCCCCAAAGGAGAATTATGCGGGCGATGTGCAAAAATTACCACAATATATTTCATTCCGTTCGGTGCATAAACTATTCCTGCATCCCCGAGCATTTTCCCTATGTCGCCTGTTTTATGAAGGAAAGTTGTACCGGACGGCAGACCTGCCGCTATAAGGCGATTGTTATGAACATGCCCCATATAATCAAATATTTTTTCACGTGATGATGTGCTTAAAAAATTAGGATTATCAATGTTATAAAGAATAGTTGCCATATCACGCGCCGTTGAGTGGTTTGTTCCGCCTAAATCAGGAAGCCACGTCTGTACGTAAGTGTGTTTTAATCCCCATTCTCTTATACCGGAATTGATATCGGTCATAGAGCCGAGTTTTGCCATAAGCATATTAGTTGCGGAATTATCGGATTCCGTTATCATCATTCTGGCAAGAGTGTCTATTGAATATTTTGAATTTGCGGCCTTGAATTGTAAACTTCCGGAACCTTCTGTTCTGTAGTATTCGGTAAGAGGCATTTCATCATAAATGGTAAGCTGATTTTTTTCGATTGAGCGGAAAAGCTGTACAAGAACAGGGAGTTTTATAATACTTGCTGTCGGGAAGATTTCGTCAGCGTTTACATCTGCATAATTACCGGTTTCATAATCCCAGACGTATACAGACGGATGAATTGAAGGGTACATTAAAGCAAGATTTTTTAGCTGGTTTTCCAATCCTGTGAGTCTTGAACCTTCTTTTAATGAGGTCATTTGCGGCTTTTTAGCTTCGGCCCCCTGTAAATATCTTTCTCCCAAAAACCAGTGGTTTGCAATATAGTTGGATGTCGGAAATAAAATCTGATGGAAATCCGCTTTAACTTCTTTATAAGGAGTCGGATTAAATATAAATTTTGTTACTTTGTTAAATCCGTACGGAAGAACTGAAAATCCGAGCAGAGCAACTGCTGCTACAGAAACAATTCTGTGAATAAAGTAGTTTCTTTCGATTTTTTTTCGGTTAGCCTTGTGCCTTATATGTAAGGGTTGTGCAGGTGTTTGAGTGCGTCTTGGTGTATGGTAAATGTCTTGACGCGGGTAAGTATATTCCGTATAGCGTTTATTATATTGCTGTCTTGCTAATTCCGGCATAAATATCTAATTCCTCCCCAAAGGATTTTCTCCAAGTAATATTTATTTTACTTTACATAAAATAAAATGGCAAGTCAGTTTACATTTTTTTAAGATATAATATTGGAAGATAAGAGGGTAAGAAGATAGGAGGATATGCTGTGTCAGAAGATTGCATTTTTTGTAAAATAATCAATGGTGATTTTAATACCGAATTTGTGTACGAGAATGAATATGTCGTTGTGTTTAAAGATATTAATCCGAAAGCTCCGGTGCACCTTCTTGTTGTACCGAAAGTCCATGTCGCATCTTTAAACGAACTTGAGGACAAAAATCTTATGGGTGAATTGTTAATGGCTGTTAAAGAAACAACTAAAAAAATCGGATTAAAGTCCTACAAAACTTTGATTAATACAGGCAAAGAAGCAGGTCAGGAAGTTTTTCACCTGCATTTGCATATATTAGGTTCATAGTTTGCTGAAATATTCAACGGCTTCATCGGCTCTGACAAAATTCACGTCAGGAAATTTCCTTTGTAAGTCAATGATGATATTGTAATATGCATCATTGACGATTACATGTTTTATACCGTCATCAACAAGACTTTTGCCTTTATCTGCAACGATGATAAAAGATCCGTCGCGGTAAGCGCTTCCTCCTGTACCGAGTCCGGCTCCTACGCCTTTGGGTGCAACAAGAGGTGCTGTACAGAATGTTCTTGTTTTATCAATGCCGTTTGTAAGCAAATTATTTAACTGTTTTAACTGGGCAGGAACACTTTCTTTAGCAAGCCCGTGTGCATCAAATTTTGAACCTATGCTTTCGGGAAGCGAACCTAAATATACCATAGCATCACAATTTGAATCCGCCGGAACTTTTACATTCGGAAAAGCTTTTCTGTAGAGAGCCTGAAATTCTCCGTTATCAAACCCCTTTCGTATCTGCGGATTATCTAACAGGTTACATACAGTTTTTAAATCTTGTCCGTCGAATTTTATAAATTCATCAATTTTGTTCTCCGGAAGGGCTTCAAGTATATATGGATTTTTAAGACTGAATTTTAAATTGTGAGGCATTAAAGTTTTTCCGTTTTGTGCGAGCGGAAAACTTTTTTTTACAGCATTAAAAATTACTGTTCCGATATTTCCCATTTATTTTCCCCTATAATATATTTAAAAATTTTTACAAAGCAAAATTGCTATTTATGTTATAATTTTATAAAAAAATGTAAAGGAGAAAAAATGAAAAACGGAATAGAAAACGGATATTATCATGAAATTACACCCGCAGGCTTCGGGATTGCTATAAAAGCAGGAAAAGTTTTATTTTCAAA
>CALUUR010000052.1 GCA_944324015.1 Candidatus Gastranaerophilales bacterium | reverse complement strand
GATGAAAGAATTACGGCAGTTGTTCCTGTAAGCAATTTCTCACATGATTTGAATTTGATTATGCTGACTAAAAAAGGCTACATCAAACGTATTGAACTCGATAACTTCTCAAATATCAGAAGAAACGGAATTATCGCAATAGGTCTTGAAGAAAATGACGAACTTGACTGGGTAAAACTTGCAACAGCCAGAGATGAAATCATTATCGGAACTTCCTGCGGTATGGCAATCCGCTTCCCGATTGAAGATTTAAGGCCTTTAGGCAGAAGTGCAAGAGGCGTAACTTCAATGAAATTACGCACAGGCGATGAAATTGTAGGATGCGACATTGTTCCGAGAGATTACGACGCTGATTTGCTTGTTGTAACATCTGACGGTTTTGGTAAACGTACTAAATTATCAGAATTCAGAAGCCAGAACAGAGGCGGAATAGGTCTTATCGCAACTAAATTCAAATCAACTTCATCAAAACTTGTTGCGCTGACTATTGTAAAAGAATCAGATGACATTATGATGGTAACCGCAAACGGTGTTGTTACAAGACTGAATGCAGGTTCAATCTCCCGTCAGGGACGTCCTGCAACAGGGGTCAGAGCACAAAACTTAACTGATAATGACACTGTTGTTTCAGTAAATAAAATTGTAAATCCCGATGAAGATGATCAAGTAAAAAAAGATGTTGCGGCAATGGACGCACAGGATGCACAAAACAATGTGTCCCAGACAAGTCTTTTAGATAATAATTCAGAGGAATAATATGGTTTTAGAAAATAAACTTGGTATTACTGACTCTGCTGAACTTGCAAGACAGGAAGAAAAAATAAGCAAGAAAAAAGCCATTGAACTCTTTGAAAAAGGATTGCTTGATTCTCTTGAAGCAGGTACTTTTAAAACATTATCTAAAATTCATAAATATTTGTTTGATGAAATTTATTACTTTGCAGGTGAAATCAGAAATGTTAATATTGCAAAGGGTAATTTCAGATTTGCACCTGTCATGTATCTAAAACCGGCTCTGGAACATATTGATACAATGCCTCAGTCAACTTACGAAGAAATTATTGAAAAATATGTTGAAATGAATGTTGCACATCCATTTAGAGAGGGTAACGGCAGATCTGCACGAATATGGTTAGACCTGATACTGAAAAAAGAAATCGGCAAGGTAATAGACTGGAATAAAATTAATAAAGAAGATTATCTGCTTGCAATGGAACGAAGTCCGATTAAAAGTGTAGAAATAAAAGAACTCTTAAAACAGGCACTTACAGATAAAATAAACGACAGAGAAGTCTATATGAAAGGTATAGACGCAAGTTACAATTATGAGGGTTATTTTATCTATAGAACCCAGGATTTATAAATACGCTGATTAACAAGTTAATAAAGACGTCACAGCAACGAACGCACAAATGTGGTTCAATAATTCAGAGGAATAAAAAACGGGCTAGAAAGCCCGTTTTTTATTATCATTTTTATTATTGTTTTAAATTTTTAATTTTGGAATTTCCAATTTCGGTACTTTCGGCAAACTATCCTTAAAATGTCTCATTGCTTCAAGAGCCTGATCCCAGGTTGCATTCTGCGGTAAATTAAACTCACGAATAATTTCTGCAACTTCCTTTTGCCCTTTTTCCGTTAATTTGCCGCCTTTATCAAACATATCCTTTGTAATACCCTTTATAGCTTTAGGAGTAATTTCCGATCTTATACCATGCATATAAACAAGTTCTTCCGCAAATTTTTTATCTTTTACTGCTGTTCTTTTTACTGAATTAGCAAATGCTTTGATACCAGACTTTAACATTGTAACTTTCGACATAATCATTTTTCCTTTCTATAATTTTTCCTATCCTTGAAAATCGATTTCCCCTTACACTTTTATAAAAACAATTAGACCAAAAATATTGATAAGAACGCAATACATCCTATCATATCCTATCCTATGAGGCAGTATAACAGGGTTTCAGGCATTTTTAAATTTATATTTACATTTCGCAACATATAAATCTTTTATGCTATAATTTTTGAAAAAGGAGATTATATGCAAAAGAATCGATGGATTCAACGTTTCGAAAATCTGGAAAAAGCAATTCAAAATTTTGATGATACCATAAAATGTATTAAACAGGATAGTTTAAATAAAATATATACAATGGCTTTAATTCAGGCATTTGAAATAGTTTTTGAACTTGCCTGGAAAACAATGAAAGATTATCTTGAATTCAACGGAATAATAACTGATACCCCGCGGGAAACAATCAAAGAAGCTTTCTCAAAGAATATTATTACGGAAGGACAAATTTGGATTGAAATGATGGAAGCAAGAAACAAAACATCACACACATACAGGGAAGAATATGCAAAAAGTCTTTGTGATGATATATTAAATATTTACTCTATACAAATAAATAACTTAAAAGAATTTTTTAAGGGTAAAATCAATGAATAAATTTGGGCTGCCTGATAAAACAATAGAGCTAATTAAGGAACTATTCGCATCTTTTAATGAAATAGATACAGTTAAAATATTCGGTTCCCGCGCAAGAGGAGATTTTAAAAGAGGATCGGATATTGACCTGGCACTTTTCGGAAATATAGATGAAAAACTGTTACGTCATATTGCATCCGGACTTGATGAACTGCCTACACCTTATAAATTTGACATTGTAAACTATAGTGAAATTGACAATGACGCTTTAAAACAAAGTATAGATACGGATGGAAAAATATTTTTCCAAAAATATTAACTGAAATACAAATTAATATTTTTTCCCTGTATATAATTCTCTGCCATCTCTTATAACAACAAATAGTTCAGGATTATCCCTGTTTAACACATCATAAATATAATTATCATTATTGTTCTGACTGTTGAAAAATTCCAGTTCTTGTTTATCGGGTTTAACTTCATCAAATACAATGTTCCCTATATTACCGTTATTTACATCGCCATTTGGAATCATTTGGAATACAGGAATTGAATCCATCGGCGATAACACTATCCCGTTATCGCCCCCGAGAGTATACTCTTTATCCCCGATTTTGATTATATCACCGGCTTTTAATTGTATAGACTGATTTTGAATATTTTCGGACAAACCGATATGTTTTAAATGTTCAACTGTCAAACCGGCATTATTTATACCTTCGGGGTAATTTGTATAACCGGATACCCAGTTATCAATATCATTTTTTAACAAATCGGGGTTGTCAAGATAACTTGTTACAGGGTTGTTTGGTTTACCGTTATTATCTCCGCCATATCTGCCGTAATCATCATAACCTTTCAAAACTCCCTTTTTAATTAGAACGGCAGTAGTCATTAACCCGAGAGTTTCACATGCCCGTTCTTCTTCTTTTGTATTAAGCCTTTTTCTTGCAACAGGATTTCCGTTTGAATTTCTGTGCCTTAAATCTCCCGATTCCGAATCTTCCGGATACATATCAAGGTAATTTTCATCACAGTGATTTGCTTCATGCATTAATAGTGTAACCATATTTGCAAGATTATCTGTATCTTTGCATTGCGTACTGAAAACAATTCCGGCACCTTTAGCCTGAGCAGAATCATGGTCGGTATCGTAAGTTATGTTTTTTAAATATTCCAATATTCTGTCGCGCTTAGCTTCGGAAATACCCATGGTATCCAAATCTTCCTTACTTAAACTTGTCAGCTGATTTGTCAGATAGGTTTGGGCTTTTTCAACATTTTGCTTTAACTCGGCAGGCGGTTCAACCGCGCTTGTTGTTCTGGTTTCAGGAACAGAATTAATTTTATTAACATATGCGGTTGAAGAAACATTTTCTGTTGTAATCTGACTTTCAGCTTTAACAGTTGATTTTCCGCAAACGATTGAAACAATCTTATTCCACAGATTTTGAGCAATTTGTTTAGGGCCTTTATCAACAACAAAATTTTCATGACCGCTGCCAAACAAATCACTTCCGCCGCGATAGATTGCCTCCTTGCCCTCCTGCAAATTTTTTGCATTTTCTTTAGCAACCTCTTGCATAACCTGCGTCCAGATACTACCCGTCATTTTGCTTGTATCATATCCTTGTTCATTAAGCTTTGCTTTAATTGCACTTGTTATGCCCTGATTTTTATTAATGTAAATTTCAACCATAGCTCTCTCCTTGTATTTATAAAAACATACTGTTTAAAATAATTGCTATGGGCGCAATACATCCTATCCCTATCCTATCCTATCCTATCCTATCCTATGAGGCATTATACAAGTGTTTCAGGTATTTTTAAATTTATATTTACATTTCGTTACATAATATATAGACGGAATTCAAAAAATTAATTTTTAACAGAAAATTCTGCAGCCGTAAGAACTTTATGCGGATTATCCTTGGAATAAACCTTCATAAAATAATAACCTTCCTCATGTAAAACAAAGTAATCAGTAAAATAATTTATTTCTTCATCTTTCAATCTTATATCGCGTGTCCAAACGAGTTTGTAGCCAAACTGCCCGTAGTCATTATCTTTTTTTACAACCTGAATATACAGATATCTTGATTCAACTTTTTGGGGCATCAAAATTACATAATAAATTCTTGAGCCAGCAGGAAAAACCTTTTCAAAATCATAAATGTTATCCTTTGTAATCGGATATTTATTAAACAAAATACCGGCTTTATCAGTCGTACAGGCGGTTGTAAACAAAAGTATAAAACAAACTGCAAGAATTAATTTCTTCATTTTTCAAGTGCTTTAATTCTTTCTCTGACTGTTTTAGCAACAGCCTCGTCCTTATTGCGTGTTAAGAATATTCTGTAATTATCCAGAGCTTCCTTTTCGTCTCCGTCCTGATCATAAGCCAGAGCAAGTGCATAATATGCATAACCGTAAGCAGGATCGAGGGTAATTACACGATGGAAACATTCTTTTGCCTTAGAAGTATTTTCTTCATTCGCGTAAACCAAACCGAGATTAAACCATCCGTCAGCATAGTTCGGGTTTACAACTATAGCTTTTTTATAAAAATCCAATGCGTTTTTGTTATCATTTTTTATCTTGTAAATATTACCGATTTTCAAAAGAGTAATCTCATCGGAAGGGTTAAGCTTTAACGCTTCCTGATAATTTTTGATTGACTCATCATATTGCTGGCTTTTATAATTTGCATCACCTTTGGCAATCAAACTTTTATTAACTAAATTTTTATCAGTACTTTCCTGAACTTCAGGTTCTGCAGTAAGTGTGATTTCCTTAATTTCAGCAGATTCTGTCTGATTAGACTGCGTAATATCTACTGGTTTATTTGTTAACGAAATGAATTCAGCATATTCATTACTATATTCCGTATTATCAGGCGCAAGAGCAATTGCCTTTTCATAAGCGGCCGCCGCTTTATCATTCAATTCGCAGGCGCGATAGGACTTTGCAAGGCCGTAATAAGCATAAGAATCCTTTGTTCCGAGTTCTGCCGCACGTTCAAAAGCCGAAGTTGCAAGCGAGAAGTTTTTGTCATTATAATACATATCTCCCAGTGCAACCAACGCAGCAGTCAAATTATTCTTAACCACAGAATCATCACTCTTTTGTTTTAAAAGCTCCGTATAAATTGCAATAGCATCGTTATATTGCTCCATTGCGTGAAGAACAAGTGCTTTATTATATTTTAGGTTGTAATCATCTTTTTTCACAAGAAGAACTTCATTATAATATTTCAAAGCATTCGGATAATCTTTTTTCATGTGATAACATTCGGCCAAATCTTCCACAAGATCAATATCTTTTTTATCCTTTTGGAGTTCAAGAGCTTTTTCATAATTTGCTATCACATCATCAAGTTTGTTCATGCGTTTGTAAACAACACCTATATTTTGATAAGCTCTTGCATCCTGTGGGAAGTTCTGGATATAAATTCTGTAGTTAGCAATAGCTGCCTCGTCTTTTCCCATATCAGCAAGAAGATTACCGTAATCAAGACGCAGAGAGTTTAATCCCGGCTGCTGCCTGAATATTACATCATACTGTGCAAGAGCCAAATCGTCTTTTTCTAATTCCTGATAAGAAAGAGCAAGACTTATACGCGCTGAAATATTATCCGGATTGTTTTCAACAGCCTTTTCAAGAAAAGCAGATGCTTTTTCATAATTTTTAAGCTTAAATAAAGCAAGCCCGAAATTTGCATAATCTTTAAACGCAACAGGATTTTTTACATAAAGATTTTCATACTCATTTGCAGCGCTTGAATAGTTTCCGTCATTCATATATGAATTTGCAAGATTTTCACGGGCTTCGGAATGCTGTGAGTATGTTGCCAGAAATTTGTTATAATTTTCAATTGCAGCTTTATAATCCCGAAGTTGATACTGAACATTACCAATATTCAAATAATTATACAGGTATTCAGGGCACATTTGCGCAACTTTGTTATAAGCCACAAGTGCTTCTTTATATTTACCCTGATTTTCATAAATACTTCCGACACTTATATAAATGTAGCCGTCTGACGGCTTTAGTTCCGCAACCTTTGCATAAGCGGCCAACGCCTTTTCATATTCGCCCATTTCACTGTAAACACCGGCGAGTTTGGTATAAAGCATAACATCATTGCCGGCAAGTTTTAAAGCTTCCGTCAATTTCTGCACTGCCGTTGTATAATCTTCTTTGTATTCAGCAGAACATGCCTGCTGATATAACAGGTTTACTTCAGGCGTCATTGCCTGCACTTGAGAACCCGTAAGTATTAAAGATAATAATGCCGAAACTAATAACTGCTTTTTAATAATCCCACTCTCCTAATCTTTAGCTATATAACAACATTATACCAAAAATTATATTTGTGTAAAGCTGTGCGAATAAATCTCCTTATTTAAAAGAATTTTTGCAGTCTTAATAATTTTTGTCTGCTCCGCACTATCTTTATCATAATCTATTTCATCAATTTCTCCAAAATTTCTGATTATATCCGCAAGAGAAATATATAGTTTATCCACATCAGATTTTGACGAATTATTTTCAAGCATTCTGAAAATTCTTACCATCTCCTCATCTTTTGCATCAATAATAGCAGCATCAAGGCCGGCTCCGAAAGCCAGAACTCCAAAAACACGATTAATCAAAGGCCGTATATCTTTAGGGCAGCCGTTAGACACATTAGAAAGCCCGACAACAGTCTTTACGGGCGGGTCAAAACTTTCCTTAACCATTTGAATTGTATTCAACGCTTCTAAAGCCTGACCCTGTTCAACACAAACAGGCAAAATCAAAGGGTCAAAAAATATTTTTTCGCTGTCAATTCCCTTTTCCAAACACTTTTCATAAATCTCAAAAGCAATTTCAAGCCTTCCGTCGGCAGTCTTAGGTATACCCGTTTCTTTGCTTAAAGTCAATGCTATAAGATTGCTGTTAAATTCAACGGCTAAATCAGTCATTTTTTCAAGGCGTTCAATATCTTTGCTTGTGCTGTTAATAAATGTTTTGCCGTTGAATGACTTTAACCCGCTCTCCATTTCAGCGATATTTGTTGTATCAAATGAAATTCCCTGAACACAAGAACTTTGAACCAATTTTGCAAGCCATGGCAAAATACCTTCCATATTTTTTTTCGCAGGGCCGACATTCAAATCTATGTAATCCATATTTTTCTGAAGTTCTATCAGCTCCGAAATAAATCTTTCATCACGTTCAACAAGAGCATTTTGAACTGATTTAGAAATAACATGTATATTTTCGCCTATTAAAATCATAAACCTATTTTATCACAAAAAGATAAAACCATTTTTAGCCCGTTCGGGTAATTGAAATTTAGCCGTAATAAATTTAATATACTGATGTCGATATTGCATCCAAAATTTTTTACAAAAATTTACATCGAATTTTAGCAGGCAGTGCGCAAATTTTGATTATTTCTGGTTTACATACCACTAGAAAAACTTGTCAAGATATGTTATAATTTGAACATGAATTATATATGGGGTACTAATGGAAAATTAAAAGGAGTACATTATGACAGTGTTAGTTTCGAAAACCAAAAAGGAAAAAAGAACAAAATCAAAATTTAATGATGAGTTCGAAAATTATCTGAAAAATCAATGTTTAAAAACAACTTTCAACGGGATTGAATTAGAAACATTCTCCTGGTACAGAAAAGTTCTCGGCTTGATATAGCGAAAAATAAACAAAAAGGATTTTAGGGATTAAAAAAAAATAGCATCCAAAACCGACCCTTGAACTAACAGGCCGGTTTTTTGGATGTTCATTTATGAAATTTCACGAATTAATTCCTGAGCTTCCTCACATTCCGGAAATGCGTCAACCACCTTGTCAAGTGCAGACAAAGCGGCATCTTTATCCCCTAATTTTTCATAACATCTTGCACTTGTTAATAAAAGATTTACATTAAGCGGATTTTCTTGCAGCATACTGTTAAATATATTATTTGCCTGAGCATAATCACCAAGCTCATAATAACAAAGTCCGAGAAGATTTTCCGCGTCATGAGTTTTTTCAAGCTCATAAGACTTTATCAAAAACATTTTGGCATCTTCATATTTCCCCTGCAAATATCTTATTTTACCGGCTATAAAATACATAAAACCGTTATTTGTTATATGTTTTAAAACATGTTCAATTTGTTCATAGGCCTTATCAAAATCTTTCAGATGAATTTTATTTAATGCCGAAAAACCCAGAACCTCCATATCATCAGGATTTATTGCAATAGCTCTCTGATAATATTCATCCGCTTTTACAAAATTTGTTGTTGCATGAAGATAGTTTGCATATTCAAATAAAACCTCAAAATCCTGAGGAGCAATTTTTAAAGCCATATTAAATTCATCTTCTGCATAATCAAACAATCTCTTACTAAGGTATAAAACTCCCAGATCTTTATGAGCAGGCGCAAAATCAGGATTTAGCTCAACAACTTTTTTCAATATTTTTTCAGCCTTATCCATATCACCTGTTTTGACACAAATATGTGCGAATTCATAATAAATTTCAAAAGAAACATTGCCCTGAAGAAGAATTTTTTCATAAAGTTCTTTTGCACTCATAAAATGCCCGATTTTTGCATAAATCCCCGCAAGTTTTCTTGTCATGGAAACAGATTTCGGATTTAAAAGAACAAGGTGAGCTAGAATTCCTATAGCATTTGCATAATCACCTACAGCATCATAGCAGCAGGCAAGATTATACTGAAAATTAGATTTTTGCGGATGATGGGAAACAAGAATTTTATAATGGGTAATTGCTTCCTCCATCTGATTTGACTTAACTTCAGAAAGTGCAAGTGCAACAAGGTAATTGTCCTGCTGCTCAATTGCGTATGCCTTTCTAAAAAATTCACAAGCCTCTTTATGCCTATTCTGCAGCTGTAAAATAGATGCAATATTAAAATAAGTTATAGAGTTATCCGGGTCATACTCACTTGCTTTAATAAAATTTTCATAAGCTTTATTCAAATTTCCTATTGTTACATAGCAAGTACCCAAATTGTTATATAATTGAGAATGTTCCGGATTAATTGCAATAGCTTTTTCAAGAAATTCAACTGCTTCATTAAAGTTTTTCAAAGCCATACAAGCTGTTCCGGCTATATAGTAGATTGTGTAATCATCAGGCGCAGCAAATTCCATGGCTTTTTTAACAGTATCCACAGCTTTTTGCGGTTCTTTATTTTTTACATAAACCACAGCTAAATTTTTATAAGCATCAATATAGCTTTTTCTAAGACGTAAAACTTCTTCATAAGCTGCAATTGCATGTAAATAATCATCCTGATTATCATAGCAATTTGCAAGATAAAACCAGCTTGTTGCATCGTCCTTATATTTAACCACCGTTTCAAAAACGCCTTGACCTTCTTTAAATTCACCAAGATTAATATGACAAAGACCGAGCATTTTAAAAGCTTCTGCATCTTTCTCATCATCTTTTATAATTTTTTTTAATTCTTTTTTAGCCTGTTCAAAATTTTTTTCTTGTATAAGCCCGTTTATTCTATCCAAATTTTCCATAATAGAATTATACATCAAACAAAATTACTTTACAGATTTTGAAAACACGTGATATAATATTATATCAACGCCTTAAAAAATTCATTACGTTTTTGTCCGGAAAGGAACAAAAATGGGAAAATCCTCAAAATACCCGTCATATTCAGGCGGAACCATCTCCATTAACGGTGCTGACAAAGCAACAACCTACAAACACGGAAATAACATAGTTTCAAACTATAATATGTCAGATGCTGAAAAAAATATTTATAACTATGCACAAAACTCTCTTGCAAGCTCGCTGCCGTCAGTTAATGTTTTTGATGAAAATACGCAGAAAAATCTTCAATCACAGCTTGATGCATATACTCTCAACGGACAAAAATTAATAAATAATATGTACACCCCCATGATAGAAAATCTAAAAACAGACATTGCATCGCGCTTCGGAAACTTCGATAATTCAATATTTATGGACAATTTAAACTCAATTGAAGAAAATCGGGCAGAATCAATTAACAACCTTGCACAGGATGTACTTGCAAAACGCGACGAGCTTGTAAGCAACGAACTCGCTCAAAGATATACATATCTGGGCTTCCTGCAAGATTTGCAAAGCAGCATAAATTCAAATATTTTAAACTATATTGCAGGCTCCCAGCAAAACAGCTCATCAGGCAACAATTATAATGCACAGGCTTATGCGGCAAATAATAAATCAGCAGGAAGCACATTCGGAAACTATGCAAACCTTGCCTCAGGTGTTCTAAGCACGATGGGGCCATACGGAATGGCGGCATCAGCAGCATTACAAATTGCAAAAAATTATGTATAAATTTATTCAACGGGCTTTTATCTTATAAAAGCCCGTTTTATTTTAATAATATTGCCTCATTAAATATCTTGTGATAAAATCTTAACAGGGAAAAGCCCGATACCTCCAATGCGTCTACAAACTATTAGCGACAATAGGGCGAGAAAGGAGGTAATATGAATAGAGAATTAATAAAAAAATCTCTAGCCCTACTAGAGATTTTACTTAAACTAATTCGATTATTCTTATAGGGGCGACAAGTCGGTTAGGTTGGTCAAGAACCTGACCGGCTTCCCTATATAAACATTATAACATATTCCATAACAATTTCAAGTGTTCAAACATGTTTGCGTTATAATCAAACTATGAATATCTTGCAGGAATTTGATACAATAGCCGCAATAGCAACTCCAATAGGCACAGGAGGAGTCGGTGTTATAAGAATTTCAGGCGACAGAAGTTTTGACATAATTGATAAAATTTACTCAAAACATAATCTTGAGGCCGGAAAAATTTCGCACGGCTGGATTGTTGACGAAGAAAAAAAAATTGATGAAGTACTTCTTCTTCCCTTTAAAAATCCGCACAGCTATACAGGAGAAGATGTTATAGAAATTCACTGCCACGGCGGGATTAATGTTGTCAGAAATATTCTTGATGTTGTCCTAAAAAACGGAGCGCGTATGGCAGAACGCGGTGAATTTACAAAACGTGCATTTCTGAATAAAAAAATGGATTTGTCGCAGGCCGAAGCGGTAGCTGATTTAATCCACGCTAAGACAAGAGATTTTGCAAAGCAATCAGCAAAAAATTTATCAGGAGTTCTTAGCTCCAAAATTAAAGAAATCAGAAAAGATATTTTTGATGTTCTTTCAAAAATTATTGCCGGTATTGATTTTCCGGAAGATGTTGCAGAACCCGAATATGATTACATAATTTCGGAATTTGAAAAGGCTCTTGAAAAAATAGATAAGATTTTGTCATGTGCAAATTCATCAAATATAATGCGTCAAGGGATAAAAATTGCAATTGTCGGAAAACCTAATGTCGGAAAGTCCTCGCTTTTTAATACACTTTTAAATGTTGAACGTGCAATCGTAACAGATATTGCGGGAACAACACGCGATGTCTTAAAAGAAACTCTTGACTGGGATGTTGCAATTACCCTGATTGATACTGCAGGTATCCGCGACAACGATGAAGTCGGAAAAGTTGAAGAAATCGGGATTGAATATTCAAAACAGTCAGCAGATGAAGCCGACCTTGTTTTGTTTTTATATGACGCCTCAAAAGGAATGAACGATGACGATAAGGTAATTCTTGATCTGATAAAAGACAAAAATCATATCATAATCGCCAACAAATCTGACCTTGTTTCAGAAAAACAAAAAGATGTTTTCTATCTTTCTACAAAAACCAAAGAGGGGCTTGAAGAACTTAAAAACAAAATAAAAGAAATTTCTTATAACTTCTCTCTGGATGACACTGAATTTGTAACAAACAACCGTCAGCAGGATTGTCTTAAAAAATGCAGAGAAAGCTTAGTTCAGGCACTTGTTGCCGC
>CALUUR010000051.1 GCA_944324015.1 Candidatus Gastranaerophilales bacterium | reverse complement strand
TCATTAGAAAAGATTACATTAGAAGAATATGCTGCCAGATTAGGGAAAAAAATTGAAGAGGCTAAGCCTACAAATGATTTAATAGATATAGTTTTAAAAGGAAAACCTGTTGTTTCATCAGATGAAGAATGGAAACAACCTCATGCAGAAAGGCTCAGTGCAATTGCAGAACGCGGATATGAACGCGAAAGAGAAATTGCTCCGAGTCCGTTCTCAATACATAAATTTATTGCAGATGAAACACCTGTACAAACCAAAAAGCAAGAAAAAGTACAACCTAAAAAGAAACCGGCCGCTAAAAAAAACGCAGCTGTTAAAAGTGTAAAAAAAGCAAATAAAGAGCCTGCAGACAATTTAAGAGATGAAGTCAGAATTGTGTTTAAAAAAGCTTTAACAGACAGAGAACAAAAAGTTTTTGATTACTTTGCAAAAAATAAAGGTAAAATCGTTTATGCAAAAGATCTTGCAGCACTCCTTGATTTACCGAGAGATTATGTTTACAAATACATTAAAAATCTCAGAGCTAAAATCGAAGGCGACAAGCTAGAAAATGCTGACAAAGGCGGTTTTATCCTGAATATTTAGATTAAAAATTTATAATTTTTATAAATAGAATAAACTCCTCTAAAAAAGAGGAGTTTATGTTTTATAAAAAACTATTTTCTAAACAAGACGTTCATTCCGGCTATAAAATAATTTTTAACTTCTTCAAAGGAACGTATTCTTGAAAGCATTTTCAAAATATATAAAGGCCTCAAGTAAAAACGCTTGATTGCTGATTTATGAAGTTCAAATACTCTCTCACGCGTCAAGTTATGAGTATTTACAGCAGGATAATAATAAGCATTTTCAAAAGAAGTATCTTTATCAAAAAGATTATGTTCCTCTGCATAATCATAAAATCTAGACCCTGGGAGCGGAGTCGCAGTATAAAAACTTATGAAATCACTGTCAAGTTCTATTGCAAAGCGAATAGTTTCTTCGGCGGTTTCTTCGGTTTCCCAAGGCAAACCTATTACAAAATAGTTATAAATTCTTATTTTTGCCTGTTTAAATACCTTAACCGTTCTTCTAACATCATCAAGAGTAATTTTTTTACCCATCTTTTCAAGCATATCTTGCGAACCGCTTTCAACACCTATACTTACAAGGCGGCAGCCTGATTTGTACATCATCTTAGCCATCTCTAAATCAGCCGTATCAGCTCTGGTATTTGCAGACCAGGTAATTTTTAAACCGCTGTCAATTATAGCCTGACATAAATCCATAGTCCATTTTTTATCCAGATTAAAGATATCCGACCAGAAAAGAAAATTCACTATATTATATTTTTCAACACATTCTTTTATCTCCGCAACTATATTTTCAGGGCTTCTGCGCCTTACTTTTGCTCCGGAAACAGGAGTTGCTAGACAGAAAAAGCAATGAAAAGGACATCCTCTCGAAACTTTTATTGTTGCCTGAACCTTATTATTATCAGGTCGCCTGTAAATATTATTGTCTACAAGGTGCCGAGCAGGAAAAGGCAAGGAGTCCAAATCTTCTATAAATGGTCTTTTCCCCGTAAATTTCACCTCTTCATTTTCTTTATAATAAATCCCTAAAATATTTTCTTTTTCTCTATTTTGAAGAATTTCTTTAAGTGTCTGTTCAGCCTCTCCAAGAATACCAAAGTCCAGAGCATCATGTTCCGACATTATACGGTTAGCAAGGGTTAAGAAAGCAGCCCCTTTGGCAATTGTAATAATATCCGGACAAATTTCTTTTGCCTTTTTTACAGCCTCTAAATCATGTTCAAGAGTAGGGGTAGCAATATTTACAACAAGATAGTCCGGCTTAAACTCTTTCAAATCATTTTCAAAGTTCCCGCCCTGACTGTAATCATGAATTTTAGCCTCAAGCCCCTCTTTTTCAGCAACAGCTGCCAGATACATCAAATCTGTCGGCGGCAAAGGAGGGATTACAATCAAATCCCTTGTCGGCTGCTGACAGCGATCTTCCCTGTTTAAAACAGGTGACGGCGGATAAATCAATAAAATCTTTTTTCTATTTTCTACCATTCTTAAACCTTTTCTTTAACGGTATTTGCCACAAATGCGGCGGCTGCAAGACATATTGCACCAATTAAAAAAGCATATTCCCAATGATAATTTATATAATCCGACCCCATTGTGAAAGAACATTTTGAAATCAGCCATGCAACAAGTGTGCAGACAAACACCTGAGGGCCAGCGATAAATATATTAAAAATTCCCATCACAGAACCTTCCGTACCTTTTTTAATAAATTGAGAAAGCATTGCAAAAGGCAAAGCACAAATACTTGCCCAGCCTATACCGGCAACGCCCATTAAAACAGCAACAGCTTTGGGCTGCTTTGTTAAAAACATTCCTAAATAGGCTAAAATCATTGTTATTAAAGATAAAATATGTACTTTTTTGTTTGTATATTTTGCAGATAATACACCAATAGGAATTGCGACAAGAAAACATACAAGATTAAATATCGCAAAACAAACAGATGAAAAATTTGCTCCGGTTAAAACAGCCTGAGAAAATGTTGCCTTTGAAAATTCATCAACAGTTGTCAAATCCGGAACGGAATAAATAGTATGAACCGCATACTGTGTAAAAAATATCATCATACACATAGTACCAATCCAGGTGAAAAACTGCATAGTACAAATTTTTGAAACCTCCGGCGACATCGCAAAAAAATTCTTTAAAGAATCCAGAAAAGTAGGTTCAATTCTATCTGCAACAGCCACTTCTTTAATAACTTCTTTTCTGTTCTGTTTTTCTTTAATAGTTATACAAGTCCAGGTCATAGCGAGAGTAAATGCAAGAGCTGCCATAATAAACTGTGCTGTTATAGACATTTGGTAACCGAACGCCCATTTCAAAAGCGGAGCCGTACCTGCTGCAATTACAGAACCCAGACCAATTGCCAGACTTATATAAGAATTTGCAATAGAATACTGTTCTTCTGGGACGACATCAGGAACAAGTGCTCTGTATGGCCCTTGAGCGACATTAACACAGGCATCAATAATCCAGATCATTATTGCCGCTATGAAAAGTGCAGTCAAAGGCGGAAGATTTATTCCCGTAAAATTATGCAAAAAATCCGCCACAGTTGCAGAATTAGGGAAGATCCACAATGCAAGAGAGGCTAAAAGTGCTCCGCCCAATAAATACGGACGTCTTCTGCCAAAAGGCGAAACTGTTTTATCACTTAACGCACCGACAATAGGTTGCACAACCATTCCCGTAAAAGGTCCTGCAAGCCAAATTAAACCGTACAAAAACGGTGATGCACCAAGACCTTCGGTTACAGGCCCAGATAAAATTATTCTCATCTGCCATGCAAACTGCAAACCTAAAAAGCCTAATGCAAAATTTAAAAATTGAACGGTGGTAAATTTTTTCAAAACATTATTATCTTCCATTAAATATCTCCCCCAAAATGTAATCCGTATATATAAGAGTACTATTAAAATATAGCCAGGTCAAGCATTTATTTTAGTATTACATAGAAAAGCCGTTATATTCCATAAAAGTAATAAAGAAAATATTAAAGATAAAAACCATATGTATCTGCCGCTTTTAAAGCCCATATATAAAACATATAAAATAATTCCCGCCAATATGATTGTCATTATAATAACAAAATAAAAATCTTTTAACAGGCTTACATTTGTCATAATAACTAAAGAAATGCCCAACGGTAAAGATAATGTAAACAAAGAAACAAAAACAGCAATAATACCCAAGCAATAAAACCTGATATTTTTTAAAATAATACTGAGTTGTTCATAAAAAGGCACTATCCCCTCCTCTTCACAACCGCATCAATCAAACCTTTAAACAAAGGATGCGGATGCTCAGGACGCGATTTGAATTCAGGATGGAACTGACATGCCACAAACCAGTCAAGTTTCGGTAATTCGACAACTTCCGCAAGCATTCCGTCAGGCGACATCCCGGAAAATACCAGCCCCGCATCTTCAAGCTGTTTTATATATTCATTATTAACTTCGTATCTGTGTCTGTGGCGTTCTGAAATTTTTTCTTTACCGTAAGCTTTATTGGCTTTTGAACCCTTTTTCAAAATACAATCGTAAGCACCTAGTCTCATCGTACCGCCGTAACCGTGCACATTTTTCTGTTCAAGCATTAAGTCTATAACAGGATTTTGCGCATTTTCATCAAATTCCTTTGAATTAGCATCTTTTATACCTACAACATTTCTGGCATATTCAATTACAGCACATTGCATACCGAGACAAAGTCCCAAAAACGGAACATTGTGTTCTCTTGCATAACGTATTACATTCAGCTTGCCTTCAATACCTCTTACGCCGAAACCTCCGGGGACAACAACAGCCTGAATATCTTTCATTAGTTCTTTACAGGCCGAATAATCAAGACAATCTTCCGAATTAATCCATTTGATATCAACTTTAACATCATCTGCGTACCCTGCATGTTTTAAAGATTCAACTACAGAAATATAGGCATCAGAAAGTTTTGTATACTTTCCTGCAATAGCAACTTTTACGATACCTTTCGGATTTTTAATTCTTTCGACAAGTTTTTCCCATCCCTTTAAATCGGCTTTTCTTGCTTCAACTCTGAGCATATCAAGAATTACACCGGCCATATTTTGTTCTTCAAGTGCAAGCGGCACCTCGTAAATACTTTTCATATCCCTGCATTCAATAACTGCCTCTTTCGGTACCGAACAGAAAAGCGCAAGTTTCTCTTTTTCTGTCTTAGGTATAGGTCTTGTTGTACGGCAAACAAGAATTTCAGGCTGAATACCGTAGCTTCTTAATACCTGAACACTATGCTGGGACGGTTTTGTTTTCAATTCTCCGGATGTTGGCAAATACGGAAGCAGAGTAGTGTGAACTGATATCGCATTTCCGATTCCGACTTCTGTCTTAAACTGTCTGATAGCCTCAATAAACGGTAAGCTTTCGATGTCACCGATAGTTCCGCCGATTTCTATTAGCTGAAAATCCGGTTTAAATTGTTTTGTAGCTCCCATAATTCTTGATTTAATTTCATTTGTAATATGAGGAATTACCTGAACAGTTGCCCCGAGGTAATCTCCGCGGCGCTCTTTTTCAATAACAGTCTGGTAAACACTGCCTGATGTAACATTATTGTACCTGCCGAGAGAGGTGTCCGTAAACCTTTCATAATGTCCTAAATCAAGGTCTGTTTCTGCCCCGTCATCTGTCACAAAAACCTCTCCATGCTGAAAAGGGCTCATTGTACCGGGGTCTACATTTATATACGGATCAAACTTCTGGTTAATAACCGAAAAACCTCTTGCCCTCAATAATCTGCCTAAAGACGCAGCAATAATACCTTTTCCTAAAGAACTTACAACACCGCCCGTTATAAAAATATATTTAGTCATTTTTTATCCCTTTCCAACAATACAGAAACAGTCATTCTGAACTCATTTCAGAAAATAAAACCCCGCTGTTTTAATTTATGCAGTTACCCGTTTAATTAATTTTCGGAACTTTAAAGAAGCCGTTTTCTTCTTCGGGAGCATTTGCCATCAAATCTTCTTTGCTGATTTCCTGAACGACTTTGTCTTCTCTCATCACATTATAAAAATCAATCACCTGACACATAGGTTTAACATTAGATGTATCGACTTCATTCATCTGATCAACATATTTTAAGACATCACCTAACTGTTTTGTATAAAGTTCTTTTTCTTCTTCGGTTAATTCCAATCTTGCTAATTTTGCAACATGTTCAACATCTTTAATTGTAATCATATTCTCTACTCCGTTATTTTATAATGATAACACAAAAAATTTTCATGCCTTTAAATTATTACATAAATTTAATGATTTTTTTAATAAGAAAGTTATGATATAATATCAAATAATGATTGGAGATAAATTTGTTGGATAGCAGAGAAAAACTTGAAGATAATTTGGAAACGCAGATTCTGGCTTACAAGGAATGTAAAGATGAAAAGAAAAAAAGAATGCTGCATATCTCGATTGTTGAAAACGCAATGCATCTTGTAAAAAAAATTGCAGGGAGTATTTCAGCACAATCAGGAATTTCGAATGAAGACTTAATTCAGGTCGGATCAATAGGTTTGATTAAGGCTATAGAGTTCTTTAAACCCGACAAAAATGCAAAATTTAAAACTTATGCTTCATATTTTATACGCGGAGAAATTAAACACTACTTGAGGGATAAGGCCTCAATGATAAAAGCTCCCAGAGAATTGCAGGAACTTGTATTTAAAATAAGCTCAGCCGTTAAGCAACTTAAAAGTAAAGGGATTGAAGATCCATCGGAAGACCAGATTGCTGATATTATAGGTATTCCCGTTGAAAAAATTCATGAAGTTATGGAAATAGAACTTTGTAAAAGTACTTTGTCGCTTGATCAGGCAATTTCATCAGTTGACGATGACGATTTGACTCTGATTGATAAAATTCCGTCAGGCGACTATCAGGATTTTATGAATTCTTATGAGAACAAAATTATGCTTGCGGAAGCGATAAAAAAACTCCCGCCTGATTTGCAAAAAATTATAGAATTGAGTTACTATCAGGATTTAAATCAGAGGGAAATTTCCGAAAAACTGAATATATCGCAAATGCAGGTTTCAAGAAGGCTTAAAAAAGCAATAAGCAAAATGTATCAGATAATAAAAAAAGACGAAAACTAGAGGAGATATCAAATGGGAGCATTAATAGCAATATTAGCCCTCGTATTTATAACGGGATTATGTATAGGAAGTTTTTTAAACGTAGTAATTTTGAGGACTTTGAGTGAGGAATCAATTGTATTTCCGGCTTCCAAATGTCCTAAATGCCAGACTCCTCTAAAATGGTGGCATAATATTCCGGTGCTTTCATACATTTTTTTAAGAGGTAAATGCGCTTTTTGCAAAGAACATATTAGTATCCAGTATCCAATAGTTGAGCTCTTAACAGGAATAATTTTTACATTACTATTTATGAAGTTCGGAGTAAGCCTGCAAACACTTTTCGTCTGGATTGTATCATCAATTTTTATAGTTATAGCAGGTACAGATATAAAAGAAAAAGTAGTTTATGACCTGCACACATATATACTAATAGGGCTTGGACTTTTATATGCCCTCATAGTCACTGTTGCTGCTATTAGCCAGATGCATTACACTGGCACTCCTCTTGAGTTTACCAAATATGTTTTATTAAATAATCCGATAACAAATTCAATACTGGGTATTATTGCAGGTGTACTTATACTTGAAATTTGTGCACGTGCAGGATATCTTACAGCAGGAACAAGAGCTTTCGGAGAAGGCGATACATTTATTGCTGCAGGACTCGGGGCATTATTCGGATGGAAAACATTAATTATAATTTTAGGCTTAGGGGTTTTAATTCAGGTTGTAATTTTCCTCCCGATTTTTATTAAAGGACTTGTGAAAACTAAAGATTGGAAAACATTAATAACATTTTTTGTATTTGTTTTATTTGCTATAGCATTCTATGCTTTACAGTATTATAGAATAATAACAGCTGATACAATGGTCATTTACACAGTATGTGCATTTGTTCTTGCGATACTCGGTGTTGTTTCCTGCATATTTATATTTAAAGGGTTAAGAGAACATCCGGAAAACAGGACATATATGCCGTTTGGTCCGGCAATGGTTGCAGCAGCTTTTATTGCACTGCTTATATAAAATTGCGTAATAAATCCGCAATGACAAAATGTTTAAAGGTGATGACTAAATAGAAAGTATCTTCAAGGCTTCCTTTAAGATTTCTTCAGCAGATGACTTTTCCCCTAATTGAGAAAGCGCCTTTGATATCGCGTCTTGAATTTCCTTGCGCTCGTAACCCAGAGATACAAGAACCATTTGCGCATCCTCAACAGCCTTATCATCAATCTTTGCCGGGGTAACAGATGTTATTTTTATCGGCTCTCTGGTTTGATAATTCATTAATTTATCCTTTAATTCCAGAATAATTTTCTGCGCAAGCTTCGGCCCCACACCTTTTGCACGGGTAAGTTCTTTATAGTTGCCTTCAATTACAAATCCAATCAATTCCGAAGACTCAAATTCATCTAGCAGTGTAAGCGCCATTTTAGAGCCCACACCGGACACAGACGTAAGAATATTAAATATATCCCTGTCCTCTTTATGGAGAAAACCGCAAAGACTCATTTTGTCTTCTCTGTGCAACAGAACTGTATAAATTTTTATATCTCCGTCAGGAATTTGCGAAAAATCACGCGTTGTAACCTCTAAAAGATAGCCTATTCCCGCTGTTTCCACAGTAACAAAAGTACCTTTCGATGAATTTGACTTGTTTGTTAAAATTCCCTTTATGTAATCGTACATTAATTTTCCCTCAAAGTGCGTCTTATAACGGCAATATCCTGATCAAGAGTTTTATTCGTTTTTAAATCATCTCTTATTTTTTCATAAGAATAAAGCATAGTTGTATGTTTTTTCTTGAAAAATTCCGCGATATTTTCAAAACTTTTCTGAGTAAGCTCACGAGCCATATAAACGGCAACATGACGCGCAGAAGACACCCTCTGATTTCTGGCAGCGCTTAAAAAATCATTCAAGGACACCCCGTAATACTCGCCGACTGCACGCGCAACTTTTTCTATTGTTAATTCCTCACGCATTGCTTCACAATTTAAGACTTTTTTGGCAAAAGCAAGAGTCAACTCCGTTTTTTCAATATCAGCGTACGCACTAACCTTGTTAAAAGCACCCTCTAGCTCCCTTACATTATTTACAAAATTCTTGGCAATATATTCAAAAACATCAAAATCGGCTTTAACATTTGCCTGTTCTGCAAGATTTTGCAATATAGCAACCCTTGTTTCAAAATCAGGAGGTGTAATATCAACCATTAACCCCATTTCAAAACGTGTCCTTAACCTGTCAGGAAGTGTCGGAATATCTTTTGGCAGTCTGTCTGATGTAATCACAATCTGCTTATTTTTGTTATGCAGACTGTCAAAGGTATGAAAAATTTCTTCCATCGTATACGTCTTGCTCTCAAGAAATTGAATATCGTCAATCAGCAGTACATCGACGTTTCTGTATTTCTGGCGAAATTTATCCATACGGCTGTTTCTGTCATTGCCGCCGCATTGAATATTTTTTATCAATTCATTGACATATTCTTCCGTTTTAATATATTTGACCTTCAATTTCGGCTTATTAAATATGATATAGTGCCCAATTGCCTGCATAAGATGGGTTTTACCCAAACCTGACGCGCCGTAAATAAACAAAGGATTGTATTTTTTTGCAGGATTTTGAGCTACTGCAAAAGCCGCAGCATGGGCAAAACGGCTGTTTTCGCCCACAACAAAATTTGAAAATTTATATTTCAAATTCAAATTGGCAGAAGACTGCATCTGCGCAAGATTATCCATAATCTTTGACTCTTCGGTTTCAGGCAGTGCTCTTTTAGCTTTTTGAAGTTCTTTTTTCTTTTCTTTCTGGTACCGATCAGCAAGTTCCGCATCAAATGTAATTTGATAACCAACATTTTTACCCGTAATTTTTTTTAAAGCGTCCAAAATCTGGCTGTCATAATTAGCTTTGATAACCTGCGGTGCGAGAGAATGAACAGTTAACAGAGAAAAAATATTCCCGTCAAAATCTGCAGGCTCCAAAGCATCCATCCACATCTGGAAAGCAGGGGCGGGAACGTTTTCCCTTAAATCGTTTTTAACTTCACTCCAGAGATTTTTAACTTCCAAAATATCCATATAATAATTTTACTATAAAAATAATTTGTACAACACAACCGCACAAGAAACTGACAAATTTAATGATTCAACAGAAGACGCCATCTCTATTTTAACATTTTTCGTTGAAAAATTAATAAGTTCATCTGAAAGCCCGTCAGCCTCTGATCCAAACATAACAACAACAGGTTCTTTAATCTCAAAATTTTTCAAAAATTCTTTTGCCCTCGGCAGTGTTGCGACACGCTCATAATCTTTAAAAACAGATTGAAGATTTTCAAAATTCTCAATATAAACAACAGGAACTTTCCAGAGATTTCCCACAGATGAACGGACGCATTTAGGATTATAAATATCCGCACACTCATGCCCGTAAAGCACAACAGCATCAGCGCCGAAGGCGGTTGATGTTCTCAAGATCGTTCCAAGATTGCCCAAATCCTTAATATTTTCCAGAAGCACAACTTTTTTCACATTTTTCAAATCAGAAACCGTATAATTTTTCTTAAATGCAACAGCAACTGCATCAGGTGCTGTATCTGTTGTCGAAATTTTTTTCAACACGGGTTCGGTTGTGAGAATTGCTTTTTCTCCGAGAAAACCGTATTTTTTTTCATCAGAAACAAAAGCATACTCAATATCAATACCTGCATTAAAAGCTTCCGAAATACATTTAAAACCTTCAAGCAAAAATTTATTTTCGTTGTCGCGGTATTTCTTCTGCTGAAGTTTTACGGTTTCTTTTACCAGATTATTATTTACACTTGTAATTGCCTGCATTTTACAAAACCTCAAATTCTTTCAGCCATTCTTTTTCCTGCCCGGTTAAAAGAGAAAAATCAATGAGTTTTTTTTCGTAATTCATATTTACAAAAGAATGAATTTTACCGTCTTTCATATAGCAGGAATTTTCAAGTCTAACACCAAAGTGATTTTCGTTATAAAGCCCGGGCTCAATTGTAAAACACATATTGTCTTTAATTTCAACTTTTGCCATCTCATTTTGGCTCAAATTCGGCGGATATTCGTGGACGCTTATACCAATTCCATGCCCGAGCCCGTGGTTAAATACAAAACCGTCAATCTCGTTTTCCGAATATATTTTTCGCGCAAGAGAATCTATCGCATAACCGTTTTTAAAATCAGAATGATAAGCATTCAAAAACATCTTCAAGACCGTTGTATAAACTCTTTTTTGAAGTTTTGAAGGCTCTCCTTTTACAAAAACTCTTGTGATATCAGTTGCAAGCCCCTGTTCATAATACGCACCGCAGTCAATTAATACAAGGCTTCCGTCTTTTAATATTTCATCCTTTGAACATTTTGAATAATGTGCAAGAGCAGAGTTTTTGTCTTTAGCAACAATGGACTTGAAACTTAAACTCTTTGCCCCGAAACGTTTAAATTCTTTTTCAAGCTGTTCTGCTATATCATATTCTGAAATATTATCATTATTTTCGATATAATCTCTTATAGCTTTTACAGCCATATCCGTTCTTTTAAAAGCTTCTTTATAATGCTCAATTTCCTCTCCGGTTTTAACCGACTTCATAAGCTTTATCGGGCTGTCATCAAGAATTTTTGCTTTATCGCCTATTAGAAAGAAATCATAAGCATTAACGGAAGATTTGTCCACATAGATATTTCCGTTATAACTTGCAACGAAATCATCAATTTCATCAAGAAGCCGCGCTCTGGCGTTTATAATTACAGCCTTACCTCTGATTTTACTTGAATAATTAGCAGAAAAATCTCTCAGGTTGAATAAATAAGAAACCTCTTCAAGATTTGTTACAAGCACAGCCCCGTCATAATCAATATTTTTAAGTTTTTCTTCAACAGGAACACCGTCAACCTTTACGACATTAGAATTGTCATAAACCGCATCCGCAGAAATAAAATCATTCTCAAAATATTTTAGCTTCACCCCTTTGCTTTCCAGATATTCAACACGCTTTTGGGAATTTTTCTTTGAAAAAATACCCAAAACTTCGTCATCAGGAATCTTCTTTACCAGTTCATCAAGAAAAGTCTGTCCTGTCTGAAGTTTTACAACAGTCACAATATCATGATTAACCTCAATATCCGCCTGAATATGATATCTTCCGTCCACAAATAAATATATAGTTTCAGGGGTTACAAGAGCATCTCCCGTTGAACCGGAAAAGCCCGTCAGATAATAACGGGAATTCTCTTTCAGCGGCGTATATTCTTCCAAATATCTGTTTGCAGAATTCACCAGCAGATAAGAAATCCCTTCTGATTGCATAAATTCTCTGACTTTAACCTCAGAATTATTCATCAATATATCCTGTTAACTTAATTAAATGCCACCCGAATTGAGTTTCTACAGGTTCAGAAACATCGCCTATTTCTTTCAATTCAAATGCCGCATCTTCAAACGGTTTTACCATAACTCCGCGCTTAAAAAAGCCTAAATCACCTTCCTCGCGTCCCGACGGACAAAGCGATACTTCTTCTGCCGCTTTTGCAAAATCTTTTCCGTTAAGAATTTCAGCGCGGAGTTTATCCGCTTCTTCTCTTGATTTCAGCAAAATATGGCTTGCTCTGACTTCTTTTCTCATAAAAAACTCCTTTTCTCTACAGACAATAAGTTAACACAAAGCCTTGTCATTTTCAATATATAATAAAAGACTTGCCGATAAATCAGGCAAGCCGTTGCATATCAAACATAGAGTCTGTATATAATGTTGTACATAGTATTTTTGGGAATAAGCCTGTTATATTTTAAACCAAACCGCTCAAAGAACAAATCTTGTCGCAACCCCGAAAAAAGTGCCTGGATATAACAAGCTTATGTATATATATAATACCCTTTTTTTCAAATGTTTTCACCACTCGTAAGGATAACTTTTTAAACTTATACCTAACAAATTAGAATTAATCCTAAAGAATTAGATAGAAATACTTTTTCAGTCCGTGCTTGCAAAAAAATTTTTTTATTGTATACTTAGGATATGCGGAAGTAACTCAATGGCTAGAGTACCTGCCTTCCAAGCAGGCTGTTGCGAGTTCGAGTCTCGTCTTCCGCTTTTTT
>CALUUR010000050.1 GCA_944324015.1 Candidatus Gastranaerophilales bacterium | reverse complement strand
GGACTTTCAAAGGGTTATTTCCTTCGCCTGCAAAACAACTTTGAGCTTTTAGAGGCCGAACGAAAAACAGACCTCTCGAATATTGTTCCATTCAACTACAATGAGCAAAAGAAAGCTATGTAAGATATTTTAAGCGGCATTTTTAAATAGCGCCCAAGTTCGAAGTTTGCGTGCCAGAGGGTAAATAAAAAAAGATGGGTTTATCTCATCTTTTTTTTTATTTACTTTGGAACAAGATGAGAATGCCTTCTGCGTTCGAGCGGAAGTAAGTTGAGGGCGCAGGAGCTTTCTTTGGAAGAATTGTACTAAATTTACCCTGATAGAGAATGTAAGGTTTTTAAGCTTAAAGTAAATTAACAATGATAAAAAGGAGGGTATATTTATGTATTACAATGTATTGGTAGCAAAAGATATTATTAATTTGGATGAAGAAAAATTTAAGCGTGAAATTTTAATGGAAGATAATGATAATTGTTTATCAATTATAGCCATTAAAAAAAATGAAATTATTGACACTCATACATCAATTTGTGATGCCGCTGTCTATGTTTTAGAGGGCGAAATAGAAATACATTTTGATGCGGAAAAGTTTAAAGTAGATAAAGGTGAAATTTTAATGTTTAAAAAGGACGATCAACACAAAGTTGTAGCATTAAAAGATAGCAAATTTTTTCTAATAAAAATATAAAAGTCCGGTTACCGGACTTTTATATTTATTCTAAGTTATCATTAAAGAATTTTTATATTTTATCAAAAGATTTGTCTAAATTGTTGTAAAGATTAACCTGATTTGTGTCCATAACAATATTTTTTATTAGTGAATGTGTAAATTCTTCACTCTATACATTTTCATTTGTTGTAAATTTACAATAAATATGTTTTATTATATAATATAAAATAAACTTATAATAACTAATATTTTCTAGGGTTCCGCGGTAAATGCCGGCTGGTTCGAGAGAAAATTCACAATTTTTTGTGTACACGGAAGGATAAAAGCCTGGGAGATAATATGTCTCCGGGCTTTTTAATAACGAAAGGAAAAAAGATGCACTGGATTATTTTATTAATTGCCGGATTGTTTGAAATTAGCTGGGCTATAGGTTTAAAATTTTCACATGGATTTACACAGATGATACCCTCTGTTATTACTGTTATATGTATGATTGCAAGTTTTTATTTCCTTGCCATTGCACTTAAGAGTCTGCCATTAGGAACGGCTTATGCAATATGGACGGGAATAGGAACTTTAGGGACTGTAATATTAGGAATTATACTTTTTAAAGAGCCTGTTACTGCCATGAGGCTTTTATGCATGTGCCTTATTTTAAGCGGGATAACAGGTTTAAAATTATTATCGAATTAGAAAAGTTAAAATAAGCTTAATTGAGCTGATTTTTCCTGCTCTTTTTGTTCCTTTTCAAATCTGGAATATTCAAGCAAATCTTTTTCAATTTTTGCCAGAAACGGAGAAATTTCAAGATTTTCCGATTTCCCGTAAACAGTTCGCTTAACTGCCCTGCTTAAGAATAAACGTTCTTTGGCTCTTGTCATACCTACATACAAAAGTCTGCGTTCTTCTTCAATTTCTTCGGGCGTTTGTGCGCGGTAAAGCGGTAAAATTCCGTTTTCCAAACCTGTTATAAATACACAGTTGAATTCAAGCCCCTTTGAAGAATGAAGTGTCATCAAAGCAATTCTGTCAGCACGCCTGTCAAGAGTATCGGATTCTTTTAAAAGAGCAACCTCATGGATAAAGTCTTTTTTATCTGGGAATTTTTCTGACAATTCCAGAAGATATTTTTGAACATAATCTTCAATTTCATCTGTAAAATTTTCTTTTAATTGTTCTGTAATGAATCTGTTATCACTAAGATTTTTAAGCAGTTTTTTTACGGGCGGTCTGTCGCAGAGCATATCGTCGGAAAGTTTTACAAAAGGCATTCCGGATCTTTCAAGAGCGTATAAAATCGGTTTTAACTGTGCTGATGTTCTGTAAAGAATTGCAAAATCTGAAAAAGTGTAATCCTCTCTTGCTCCGTCAGATCTGTCAGAATCAATTGAGAAAAAGCTGTGTCCGCCGATAAGATTTTCAATAGTGCTTACCACAAATTCGGCTTCCGCGTTATCAGTCGGGGCTGTATGAATTGTAATTTTATCATGCAGCTTGTTGTTGTGCGAAATCGTATTGTATGCATCAATCATCTGGTTTGAAGCATTAACAATATTTTCTGTTGAACGGTAATTATTTTTAAGGTTAATTATTTGAACATTTTTATAATCTTCTTTAAAATTATTAAAGAATTTTGAATTACCGCCGCGGAAGCCGTAAATCGCCTGATTAGGGTCGCCGATTGCACAAATATTACCGTTTTCTGGGACAAGAAGTTTGATAAGTTTATACTGATTTTCGTCAATGTCCTGATATTCATCGACTGAAACGTATTTATAGCGTGATTGATAAATTTCTTTTACATCGGGATACTCTTCAAAAAGTTTTACCATAAGCTTTATAAGGTCGTCAAACTCAATCATGTTTTCGGGTATCACACTGTATAGAGCTTTTTCCTGTTCGCTGATTACATTAAAATCTTCACTTAATCCAGCTTTATCATAATTTTCTTTTAATATTGCAAGGCAGAGTGAATGGAAAGTATGAATATTAATTTTTTCGGCTCTGTCCTTCAAAAGCTTTTGAAGCCTTTCATACATTTCTTGTGAGGCGCGGCGCGTAAAAGTTATTGCAAGGCACTGTTTTGGTGCGGCTCCGTTTTCAATCAAATGTGCAATACGTCTTGTCAACACAGTTGTCTTACCTGAACCGGGGCCTGCGATTATTAAAAGCTGATTATTAGTATTTTCAACAGCCGCCTGCTGAAATTCGTCCGGACTGTAATGCTTCTCTGTTTCAGCTTCCGTATGAGTATTTCTAACCTGCGGGATATTAAATTCCTTATGAGAAACAGTATAATTTTCAACTGTTTTTAAAGGAGTTTTCGGGATATCAATATCAAATTTAAGGTTTACAAAGTTTTTTTTTACAAGTTCATTGTCTTCAAAAAGTCTTATGACACCATATTCTCCGTCATATCCCGCGTGTTTTATAACCTGACCTTTTCTAAGGCGTGATATTCCTTCTCCGAGGAGCGGAAAATCTTTTGAAAGGTCTTCTGCCGGCACATCTCTTAATATAGAAAATTCAGAACCGAATTTTGAAATTAAACGCTCATATTCTTTTGTAACGGATTTTGCGGACGGCCCGACTCCTAAGATTTCTGAAATAATTTCAGGCAGAGGAACAAGGCTGTAAACTTCCCCAGCCGTATCAGGTTTGAAAGTATTATTGCAATCTCTGTCAGCGAGTTCATAAACTCTGTTTAAAACTCCGATTGTCATCGGTTTTCCGCAAACAGGGCAGATACCGTTTAGTTTTTTAGTTTCTTCGGGCGTCATACAGACATTGCATTTTCTGTGTCCGTCTTCGTGGTATTTTCCTTCTTCGGGGAAAAATTCGACTGTGCCGACGTATCCTTTTCCTGTTTTCAAGGCGTTCATAATACTGTAATAATCAGGGTTTGTGTCAAATACAGTCGCTTCGCGGGCAAGTTTTGAAGGGGAATGAGCATCGGAATTTGATACAAGTCTGAATTTATCAAGTCTCGACACTCTCCAATTCATTTCGGGGTCAGATGAAAGTCCCGTTTCCACGGCAAAAATATGTTCGGATAAATCCTCGTAACATTCTTCGATTGAATCAAAGCCCGATTTTGAACCCAATACGGAAAACCATGGAGTCCAGATATGCGCAGGGATTATAAAAGTGCCCTCTCCGGATTCAAGAGCCGTTTCAAGAAGATTTCTTGAATTCAAACCTAATATCGGACGTCCGTCAGAATTTATATTACCTATTGCATCGAGTTTTTGTCTGAAATTTTGTGCGGTGTCAATATCAGGTGCAAAAACTACATGGTGAACTTTTCTTGTTTTGTCGCCTTTTTTGTAAATTGTTGAAATTTCAACCGAAAGAATAAATCTTACAGGATTTGAGGTTGTAAAAATTTGTTTTTCTATTTCGGGTTTAAGTCTGTAGGCGCCCTGTCCGTCAGGAATAAGTTTTTCTTTAATTTCATTAAACCATGCAGGATGCGTAAAATCCCCCGTTGCAATCAAACCCAGTCCTTTTTTCTGCGCCCACATTGCAAGATGTTCCAAATCGCAGTCCTTGCTTGTTGCACGTGAATATTTTGAATGTATATGTAAATCGGAGTAGAAAAACATATTTTACCTCTTATAGATTTGGGTTATGTCCTGATTTAAATTTTTAAAATATGCGGTTAATCTCATCATATTTTTAAAAATTCTGTCAGGTACAATATGTTCCATTTTACAGGCAATATCAACAGCTTCTTTTTGTTTTGCTCCAAGGACCAATGTGAAAAATTCTGCAAGTTTTACATGTTTTTCCACAATTTTTTTTGCAATTTTTTCTCCTTCTTCTGTTAGAGTAATCTCTGAATATGGAGCGTAATTAATAAGTTTTTTTTCTGCTAAAGCGTTTAATGCTCCGGTAACCGATGCTTTTTTTACATTCATTGCAGCTGCAATTGCTGTAACTTTGGCCTGACCGTTATTTGTAATTTGATTATATATTTCTTCAATATAGTCTTCAAGACTTACGGACAATTTTTCCATTTTATAAACTCCTGATTATTTTTATTATATCTTCCGGTTGATTTGCAATAAAGTCTGCACCTTTTAAATATTCTATTGTTCTAAAACCCCACGTAACACCGATGCATGGCAACTGTGTATTTTTTGCGGTTTCTACATCAACATCCGAGTCGCCTGCATATATTGTTGAATTTTTATCGGCGCCGAGTTCGTTCATAGCCTTTAAAACTCCATTTGGTGCAGGTTTTTTAGGGACATCATCATTCTGGCCTATTGCACAGTCAATTAAATTCCCGAAATATTTTTTACATAAATCTTTTACGGCAGAGTCAAATTTATTAGACACAACGCCGATTTTCACGCCGTCCTTATGTAATTCTTCCAGTATCTTTAAGATTCCATCGTACGGTTTAGTGTGATTGCACATATTTTCAGAATAATTTTTCTTAAATATTTCAAGGCATTCGTCAATATTTTTACAATTTTCAGGAACCGCGCGTTCAATCAGTTTTTTTACCCCGTTTCCCACAAAACATCTTACCTCATTGAGCGTACGCTCAGGGTAGCCGAATTTACAAAGCGCAAAATTTGTTGCTTCTTTCAAATCTTCCAGCGTATTTAATAAAGTTCCGTCCAAATCAAAAATAACCGCTTTTATCATAAGTCGATTTTACCACAGAAAAAATCATAAAAATGATAAAATTGAAGCGGATATTTTTTTGTTAAATTTTCAAGAAATTCAATATATTCTTTTTCAAGGCGTTCAAGTGTTTCAAGGCGTGTCCCGGTAAATTCAAACTTTTTCAAATGTATTGCGTATTTGCCATCTTTTTCTCTTGTACAGGCTATAAAATAAATGGGAACATCCATAATAAGAGAAAATCTGAAAGCTCCAACGGGAAAGTTAGCCCTATGCCCTAAAAAATCGGAAGAAAAAACAGCATCCGCATTATGAGCCGAAATTCTGTCGCCGGCTATAAAAATAATTTCACCTTTATCAAGTTTGTCCTTTATATCAATAGAAGTTGTCAAATCAATGTCTTCAACAGGATAAACATTTATAGGGTCATCAGGTGCAATTTCTGAGAGAAAGTTTTTAAATGTTTTACACTGATTAACCTCAAGAAATATATTAACTTTTATCCAATCAATTTCCGTTCCGGATTTAAAAAACACCCTCATGGCATTAGTATTTCCGAGATGAGAACACAAAAAACAAACACCATTTCTTTTATTAAAATCATCAAACAAGATTTTTTTATCATCTTCATTCGCAAAATAGATATTTTGAACGCCGAATTTATCAGTATACATTTCCATAGTGTCGATGAGAGTATAAGAATAGTTTAAAAAATGCTTAAAGGCCTGTAATAAACTACCGCAGCCGGATATAATTTTCTGAAATCTCTGCGAACATTTTCTAATCTGCGGCGCGCCCAGAAATGCAAAAAGAGTAACGAAAAACACTATAAACTTCACAGGTTTTCTTCCCGCGAGTTGATATATATACCACAGTATCATCAGTCTTTTATGCCCTGCGGCCTGTTCTTTTACTTCATACCATTTCATTTATTTCAATCCCGTTTTCATTATGTAACGCGTATTTGGTTACTTACACCGCACTTCAAGCAGTGTATAATCATGAACTCCAATATTGTCATATTTTTTGTGGAGTTTAAATCCTGCTTTTTCGAGCAGTTCAAGCATTCGTTTCTCCGTATACATTCTGCTCTTTCCGTTTGCCATACAGGTAAAATACAAAGAAATATGTACAAGAGAATATTGAGCGCCTTCAAAAATCTGTTTATCGGTAAAAGGTTCTAAAATATAGATTTTTGTACCTTTAACCATAGAATTTTTTATATTGGTTAAAATAGATATAATTTGCTCTTCCGAAAAACAATCCAAAAACTGGCTCATAAAAACAGCACCCGAAATTTCAGGAAGTTTAGATTTCAAAACATCAACTCCATGGAATTTCAGTCTTTCATCAGAAAGGTGCTTTTTAGCCTCTTCAATATTTTCCGGCAAATCAATCATATTGACAATACAATCTTTGTCAAATTCAAGACATGCACGTTCAAATTTGCCTGTGTTGCCGCCGATATCAAAAATCTGCTCCAATTTATCTTCAAAAATAATTTTCAGAACTTCTTCAAAACATCTGTCAGAATAAAAATGGTCAAACCCGAACCAGCTTTTTTTCATTTCGTCGGGCAAAAACTGCAATGCATTATATATTGTCTCATAATCTCCGATAAATTTTCTGCACCCCAGAGGTTCCGAGGTTTCATAAGAGGACGCCAGTTCAGAAGCACCGAGATAGCATACATCTTTTACAAAATTAAAATTAACCTTTGTCATCTCATTGTTCAAAAATGCCGAAGCAACAAGAGTATTAACATATTTCCCTTCGGTTTGCATTATCAGACCGGAAGCACATGCAACTTCCAAAAGAGTTTCTACAGCATATTTAGAGACATTGCAATGTTCAATAATTTCTTCAACTGTTGACGGATTTTCTTCCAAAAATTCTAAAATTCCGAATTTAAGCATTGCACTAACCGCCTGAAAAGTTAAAGGAGCAAACGCAATTTTTTGAGCGTCTGCAAGAGCTTTTATCTGCGGGGATATATGTTTTTTTTCTCTTCTGTATCTCATATTTTATCCTTTTTTACTTTCTAAAATAGAAGTTCGGGAGTCCGTATTATCTGCGCTACGCGCAAAATCAACTTTTTCAACAATCCAGCCTTCCTGCCATCTTGCCTTCTGTTCCTCTATTCTTTATCAATATTACACTAAAAATATATGAACTCAAAAGTCCTATTGCCAGAACCGTTCCAAGGGAGCTTACAAGTTTGAACCCAGCGCATGCTAACAACGCAAACGAAAATACACTTGTTAAACATGACATTAAAACAGCGTCTTTAAATTTTTTTGCACCTGCAAAACGGAAAACCGAATAATCAAGCCCGAAACCTATTATCAAAAATATTGCAAGTATATGGAAAAAATTCACAGGACACTTAAATATACCAAGAGCTCCGAAAACAAAGAGCACAGCAAATATTGACGGAGAAATTATTTTGAAAGCAGATTTAAAATCATAAATTTTAGACAATAATAAATACAAAAGCCCGAATATTGGAAGCAGCAGCCCGAGACAAATTAACCTGCATTTTCTTATTTGTGCGGATATATCACGCTGGAAATTAATTGCTTTTATTCCGTTGATTTCTTTTCCGCTAAAATTATACGCAATAACAATTGAAGAATTTTCATCTATCAAAAAATTATTTTTTAAAAATACAAAATTCTCATCTGCCGTTAAAAAATTATTTCCGTAATTTTCCGAAATAAGTTTTGCTCTTTGCCGCGCAGGCAAAAATTCTGCATATTCATTCAATTTATCCTTGTAAAGCTGTTTTCTTAAAATTTGATTTTCTCTCTGGCGTTTTTCCGAAGGAACATATTTACTTAAAGATTGAAAACTTACCCCTTCCTCAATCAACTTATCCTCAACCGCCTCTTCCTTTTGAAGAATATCCTGAAGATTTTCACCTCTAACAACAAAAATAAATAAATCCCCGTTTGATTCTACAAGCTCACCGAACAATTTTTCAGCATTAATTAAAAATTTAGGCGGTACATACATATTTTTTATGTTGTCGTCAAAAGTTGTCCTGAAAATTCCGATTAAAGAAATAAAACAAACCGCACAGAGTATAACTTTTTTGTAATTTTCTGGAAATTCAAAATGCTTCACATCACGCTTTTCAGCCGTGATATGTTTACAAAGCAAAGGATAAAATAAAATAACTATCAAATATACTGTTGTCAACCCTGTTATTGTAAATATGGATATCTGTTTAAGCAATATAAAATTCGCAAATAAAAGCACCACAAAAGCACTCACCGTAGTCAAAAGACTTACGGTCAAACTTTTAAAAATCTCTTTAATCGTATTCTGTCCTTCATCCGAAACGAAATAATGAAGCGAGTAATCAACACATATCCCGATTAAAGTCGTTGAAAAAACAAAAGTCAAAATATGAATATCTCTGAAAAATAAAGATGTAACCGCAAATCCCGCAAAAATTCCGGTACATATACTTATTGCAATAGGAATAACGGGTTTTAATGATTTAAAATACCAGAATACAAGACCTATAACAAACAGTGTTGACAGTATACAAATCAGATTAATTTCAAACATCGAGCGGGAGCTTGCATAATAAGAATGGACAGGCGCTCCCGTAAGATATATTTTCACGCCGTCCTTTGATAATTCTTCCTGTGCCTCGACAAGTGTTTTAATTTCATCATTCAAAATTGTCGGCGAAAGCGCAAGATTATTATCTACAGTAAGCATAACAAGACTGTAGTATTTGCCGTTATGTTCAAATGGTGTAAAATCAGAAGTTCCCCCGTTTTCAGACAAATTCATAACAAAATCAGTCAAAAGTAAAAACGGATCCTCATCAATTGAACCGATAGGCTGCATAATAGGATTGTACAGAGCTTCAAGAGAATTTTCTTCCACTGTTTCATACTGTTTTGCTTTCAAAAGACCATAAGTTTTTGCCGATAACAGATTGTTGTGATATTTTTCGTAATCCGATATAATCGCCTGTATATCAGCATTTGAAATGTGCATTTTTTCTCTGTCAACTTTACTGTAAAAAGTCTTGGACACTTCCTCCGAAGTTTCAGGCGAATCGCTTTCGACAATTACGTTAATTCTTGCCGAAAACCTTGTGCTCAAATCAACCAGAACATCGTTATTCCCGCCGAACAGAGCTTTCAGAATATTAGTTTCCGCACCGGCAGGCCTGAACAGAACCAAAAGCCCTAAAGCCAAAAGTATCGTTATAAAAAGTATTCTTGAAATATTAATCAGTTTGTTGTGCATTGTTGAAAAGAGATTTCAGTTGTTCCGTTTTTAATAGTGGATATTTTAATAAAATCTATATCAGATTTACCTTTAATAATTATATCATGGAGCTGCGAAGCCGGAGCTGAACCCGCTTTAGGTTTCAAGCCCACAGTCCATACGTCATTTTCTTTTTTAAAATAAAGATTAAAATTTTTATCTAAGTAAGCGAAATTTTTATTAGATACAGCCTTTATAATTTCATTCATCTGCTTATTTTTTGCAGATGTATAAGACACCGTTGATTTTATAGGATAAAGAGTTTCAAATATTGCTCCTTTATCTTTTATAAATTTGAAATTCCCTCCAGATTTTAAAACAGTTGAATCCAGATATTTTTCCTGCGTAAATTTGCATGACGCATTACCGAGCTGCGGCATGCTGTTTGAAATGTTTTTGCTTGTAGACTGGTGGTTAAAAACATCATCAGAAGCAAAACAAAAATTTATTCCGCAAAAAATTATTAATAACAATATCAAAAATCTATTCATACTTCTCCAATTGTTCCACAAATTTTACAGGGGCGCTGTATATACTTTCGCCTGTTTTCGCATCAATACAAATCTGCATACTTTTTGCTTTAAAAATAAGCTCATCCGATTTTGCATCAAAAATTTCATATCTTATAATCAAAGCCGGTTCATATTCAATAAGTGTTGTAACTATTTTCAATTTCTGGGAAAATCTTGCAGACTTTATAAATTTTAAATCCATTGTCGCAAGCGGATACGCAATCCCTTCATTCATCATGTCAGTATAAGTATATCCGATTTTTGAGAGCATATCACATCTCGAAGCTTCAAGATATTTCACATAATTTCCATGCCACACGACATTCATCGGATCAAGGTCGTAAAACGGAACTTCCATATACATTTCTGTTGAAATCTTTTTCATAAAAATATTATAAAACAAAAGTTCCGGAAGAAAAAATTTTATCGCCGTCAAAAAATTTAAAATCAACCGAACTTTCTTTTTTTACAATACCCAAACACACACACACATCGGGTTTTATAACTGAAGAAAATTTAATTTTTTTAATCTTTTCCGGTATAAAATCAATTCCGAACGAATCTTTAATAAACTCTTTTACAAAAAATAACTGTACAACTCCCGGAAGAATCGGAAAATTAGTAAAATGACCTTTGAAAAAATTACTTTCATGTGGAAATATCAATGAAAATTCCGCATAATCAGGTTTGACGGAAGATGTAATAACATTGGGATAAGTCAAATTTGTGCTAAAAATTTCTCTTATTCTTCTCTCATCAATTTTGCCGCGGTCATTAACCGGCAGGTCAAATAAAAATCTCCATCTTTTGCAGCGAACCGGAAAACCCTCTGATTTTGTATAATCTTTTAATATTTTAATCAGCTCCAACTTCCCTTTTTCCTGCAAAATATTACATCCTCTACTCTTAAGGACAACTGCCGCGCAAAGTTTATCTCCGATTTCCAAACAATAAGATTTTTCGACCAGTTCGTTTTTATTTAAAATATTTTCTATTTCATCAAGAGAAACTCTTTTTTCCTGAATTTTTACAATTCTGTCATTGCGTCCTTTTACGATAAAACCGTCATCTAAAAATTCTAACCCGTCGCACAAAGGCAATTCCGGTTCATCAAAATACGGTGATTTTATTTTCCCGTTTTCATACTTTACGTTATCGAAAAATCTTAAATTATCTTTGGATGATTTTCTGTAAGCCATAACACCTGTTTCGGTACTGCCGTAGATTTCAATTACAGGACACATTTTTTCAAAATATTCGTATATATCATTTTGAAGCTTTGCGCCGGCCGCAATAATCATAAGCGGCGGGTATTTAAACGTAAAATTATATTTTGCAAGTTTTTCCATAAAAGACGGGGTTGTAATAAAAATGTATTTGCAGTAGTCTTTCAAATCCTCGGGATAAAAAACTCTTTCAGGCTCAACAAAACATCCGCAGACTTTTGGCAGCATTATCATAAATGTTGCCCCGAACATGTGCTCAGGGCTTACTGTTGATACAATAACGGTATCTTTTGAGATATTAAAACAATCAGCCATATCAAGCGCTTCTTTGTATACAGCTTCATAACTCTTTTTAATAACTTTCGGTTCTCCCGTAGAACCTGATGTATATATGATAAAAGGCTTATTATTTTCTGTCATATTTAGCTCTCAAAATAATTCTTATGATATATTCTACCCCGAACATCACACCGAGTGCAATATATGAAATGCACGCATTATACAACTCCCATATTTGGGCTGACATAAAAACTGTCGCAATTGATATTGAAAGGTTTATAAACAAAAAAACACACCAGACATAGGTGAGTCTGCGGGTATAAATTCTTGTAAAATCACTTAATTCACCGCCTTCCATTTTCTTTGCGATTTTTTGAATAACTGTTTCCCTGCAAAAAAGCGATGAAAAAAAGACGCAAAAAATAAACGAATTAACAATTACCGGATAAAATTTCAAAACATAAACCTTGCTGAAATGGAAAAGCAAAACAATACACAAAGTTCCTAAAAACGGCAATAGAGCTTTAAGTTTATTCATGTAACCTGTCTTCCAATCTTCTGTTACCCTCTCCCTTAATCCCTCTCCCGAGAGAGGGAAAAATTTTTTCCCTGAGCTTTGTTCTCCAATAACGGCATATCTTTCTACGCTCTTATCTTCCCGGCTTAAAGAAGCTGTTCAACGGCAGTAACAACATCATCAATAGTTTTAATCTGTTTGAAATTCTCCGGCGCAATTTTTTTACCGGTGAACTCCTGCAATTTGACCGCTAAATCAACGGCATCAATACTGTCAAGCTCCAAATCTTCAAACAGGTTTGCATCCGGCATAAGTTTTTCATGCTCGATTTCAAAATCATCAGCCAGAATACTTTTTAACTTATCAAAAATTTCTTCTTTTGTATATTTTTTACTCAACTTGTTTATCCTTATTGAACTTGACTTCTTATATAATCAGCTATTGTCTTAACAGAATAAAAATGTTTTTTATTTTCTTCTTTATTTTCGCTCAAATCCACATGATATTTTTTCTTTAAAGCCATACCCAACTCCAGTGCGTCAATACTGTCTAATCCGAGTCCGCTGACGAATAACGGTTCATCGTCTTTAATATCATCAATTGTTATATCTTCTAATTCAAGCGATTCAATGATTAAAGTTTTAATTTCGTTTTCTAAGCTCATCTTAATTCACCTGATAATATTTATAACTTAATTGATGAGTAAAGTCAAATT
>CALUUR010000049.1 GCA_944324015.1 Candidatus Gastranaerophilales bacterium | reverse complement strand
GAAAACGGATATTATCATGAAATTACACCCGCAGGCTTCGGGATTGCTATAAAAGCAGGAAAAGTTTTATTTTCAAAACAGTCAGACTTCCAGAAAGTTGAAGTTTTTGAAACGGAAAGTGCACTCGGCCGTGTTTTAACGCTTGATGATTTGATGATGACAACTGAGGGAGATGAATATCATTATCACGAAATGATTGCACACATACCGATGATGCACCATAAAAATCCTGAAAGTGTTCTTGTAATCGGTGGCGGCGACGGCGGTACGGTTAGAGAAGTTTTGAAACACAAAACCGTTAAAAAAGTTGTTCTCTGTGAAATCGACGGAATGGTAATTGATGCCTGCAAAGAATTTTTACCGACAATTTCCTGCGCTTTGACAGATCCGCGTGTTGAAATAAAAGTCGAAGACGCAATAGAATTTATCAAAGATAAAAAGAACGAATACGATATAATTTTAATTGATTCTACTGACCCGATAGGTCCGGGAGAAGGTTTATTTACAGAAGAATTTTACACAAATATAAAAAATTCTCTGAAAAAGGGCGGGATTATGGTTGCTCAATCAGAATCGCCGTTTGCACAGAAAGATGCGGTTAAGAAAATGTATAATCTTTTGAAAAAGGTATTTCCGATTTGTTCAACTTACACTTCAAATATTCCGACATACCCCGGCGGCTACTGGGCGTGGGCATTTTGTTCGGAAGATGTTGAACCGTTATCATACTTTGCCGATGACAGATATGAAGATATTGTAAAAACATGCAAAATTTATAATAAAGATTACCACAATGCACGTTTTGCACTTCCAAACTATCTGAAAGAATTGCTGTAAAATGAAAATTGTAATAAAGTTTGTTTTGATATTACTTGTTCTGACGGGTTTAGTATTTTTTTATGCCGGATATATTGAACCTAACAGATTTGTGGTAGCAAGGCAAACTTTATTTTTACCAAATTGGAATGAGAATTTAAACGGGTTTAAAATTGCCGTCATATCTGACATACATATAGGTACGGGTAGTATTGATTTAAAAAAACTCAATAGGATTGTTCAAAAAACCAATACTCAAAATCCTGATTTGATATTACTTTTAGGAGATTTTGATGCAAAATATATTCAGCTGTCTGGTATCTCAGTAAATCAAATCAGTGAAGTGCTAAAACACTTTAAATCAAAATACGGAGTTATTGCAATACTCGGCAACCATGATTATAAACCTGAGGGTATTGTAAAAAATATACTTAAAAATGCACAAATTCCCGTGCTTGAAAATGAAAGCATATTTATATATCCTGATAGGCAAAAAATAAAAGTAATCGGCTTTAAGGACTTATGGCATTATAAATTAAATCCTGAAAAAGTAATCGGGCATATTGAAACTCCGTCAATTGTTCTGGTACACAATCCCGACATATTCCCGCAAATTCCGGACAGTATCAGTTTAACATTGAGCGGTCATACACATGGCGGTGAAATATACCTTCCGTTTATCGGTGCACCTTTTATTCCTTCTAAATTTAATGCGAAATACAGAAAGGGTTATGTTGTTGAAAATAACAAACATCTTTATGTAACAGGAGGGATAGGAACTTTAAGTGGGTTTAGAACATTTAATCCGCCGGAAATAGTAATTTTGACAATTAATAAACAAACTGAAAGAAACAAAATCGTTAATACTCCTGTGAAAAAAAATTATTTAAAAAATCGTTTTGTTGTGCCGCAAAGTTTAAAATAATAATTTCAAAAAATTTCATGGTAAAATATTTATACTGTTTTATAAATATTTTGAGAGGGATAATAAAATGTCAGTCATCATAATGATTTTACTAATAGGACTTTTAATTCTTGTCCATGAACTCGGGCATCTCGGGGCTGCTTTACTTTTTAAGGTTAAAGTTGACAAATTCGGTATTGGCTTGCCAATCGGGCCTACATTGTGGGAAAAGAAAGTCGGAGGTATAACTTTAGTCATACACGCATTTTTATTCGGCGGTTATGTTTCTTTTCCGGATGATGACAAAGATTCCGAACTCCCTCAGGATTCTCCGGACAGGTTGATGAACAAGCCTGCATGGCAGCGTGCAATTATCTTTTCGGCAGGTGTAATTGCGAATGTTATTTGTGCGTATGTACTTGTTCTTTTAACTGCTTTTATGTGGGGAAATTTGCCTTCAGGAAAGTTTGATACTTACGTAAACGATATTGTTGCGGAAAAAACTCAGTCTGTTTGGCAATCCGGCATGCAAAAAGGCGATAAAATTATTGAAATTAACTCCTCGCCGATTAATTCTAAATACGCAATAAATCTTTATGCAATGTATAGCGCAGCGGATGACGGAAAAGTTAATACGGTGAACGCTGAACAGAATTATGAAAAATTAAAAAAACTTAATCCCGCATTTGAATCAGATGAAATTATACCGCAGGGTGTAGTTGTGAAACTTCCTTCTATACCTTATGAAAGCAAAGTAATTTTGAGTCAAAATGTTTTGAACGCGGTGGAGCTTTTCAGACCGGTAGAAGTTAAACTTTCCGATACCCAAATAAAACTGCGTGATGAAATAAAAGGTAAAAAATTTATAGAAACAACAGGCGGCTATACGCTTAAAGATGTTGCTTATGCCATAACAGACGGGGTTAAACCGCTTGAAATAAAAGTCTTAAGAAACGGAAAAGAAGTTAAGTTAAAAACTATTTACCCTGACAAAGACGGTCTTATCGGCATAACTCTTGACAGGAAAGAAATTCTTGTTCCCGTAACAGGTATAAAATCCGCATTCAGCGCAAGTTATACCTACCTTTATAACGAAACAAAATCAATGCTTATTGTTTTAAAACAGTTATTTATGGGTAAAATCCCGCTCAAAAATATGCATGGTGTTGTCTTAATTACAAAAATGGGCGGTGATATTATAAGCTCTGACGGTATTTTCTACGGGTTGCTTTTGACTGCCGTAATCTCAATGAACCTTGCAATCTTAAATATTTTACCGATACCGGCGCTTGACGGCGGACATCTGCTTTTCCTTTTGATTGAAAAAGTTCAGGGAAAACCTGTTGACGAAGAAATTATGAATAAAGTGATGACGGTATTTTTTGCACTTTTAATACTGCTGCTTGTATTTGTACTGTTTAACGACATATACGTTCTTATTCAGCCTTTGTTTGCTGCAAAGTAACCGAAAAGATAGAAATAAGAAAAACAGGAAGTTTAAAATTACAACTTCCTGTTTTTGATTTTTATGATTATTAAAAACTTAATTAGATTTTTTTCAATGCTTCAAAATCATCCCTGATTTCCTGAGCTTTTCTCTCGAGTTTGTTGTAAACCTGCGAATTTATTTCCCCGCCTATTAAAATCAAAACGGATGTATAATAAAGCCATACCATCAAAACCGCAAACGCCCCGATTGTTCCGTAAACCATGTTATATGTTTTCAGGTTATTTACATATATAGAAAAACCCCATGAACCGATTAACCAGAATGTTGTAAAAAACCAGGTACCCGGGATTGCACTTTTGCGTTTAAATTTTTCATTCCCGCGCAGGTCGGGCAGAATGTAATAACTTAAAAATGACATCAGAAATAACGCGGCAAAGGCAACAGGCCAGCGAAGAGTTAAAAGCATAATCGCTGTTCCCTGTGCCATGTGGAAATGATTGACCATAAGATTTATAATTGCCTTACCGAATACTATCAGGTTTATGCTTAAAAACATTACCATCGTGTCTACAAAAACCATTAATAGAGAAAGTGCACGCGTATAAATAAAACTTCTTGTTTCATTAACTTTATATGCTCTGTTCAAACCTTTTAATACAACAGCAATAGCGTTAGTAGAAAGCACCAGTGTTACACAAAAACCGATTATTGCCATCAGTTTTCCGTGTGAAAAAATCATTGCTTCCGACAGAACAGTTAAAATCAAATCCATTGCCTGTTCCGGCATAAATGTGGCCAGAAAACGTAATATAGGCGTCATAAGAGCTTTGTTGCCCATCCAGCCGAAAATTGATGTCAACAAAAGCATAAAAGGGAAAATTCCGATAACCATCATAAATCCCATTTCCGCGGCCATTCCGTAGAAATCATTTTTTATGACAGATATAACTAATCTTTTTACACCTCTTACAAATCCTTTAAAACTCACTTTTTAAATCTCTCTTAATTTGATTTCAGCAAGAATTTTTTCCACTGCCAGTTCAACAGGTGCTTTTATTGTGCAGCCCGAAGCAAATTTATGCCCGCCGCCGCCGAATACTTCACAGATTTCAGCAACATCTGCAAATTTACTTCTCATGGAAATTTTAGTTCCGCCTGATTTCATTTCTTTTGCTACAAAGGCAATCCTTGTTGATACTATTGCGCGCAGTTTTTCAGTCAAACCTTCCATGCACTCATCGTTTGCCGAAAACTTTTCCATATCCTTTTTATAAACAGTTGTATAAGCTATTTTATCATTGTCAAGAAATTTTGCTTTGCTTATACAATATGCCTGAAACATAACAAGAGTTTTGGAATCCGACTCATAAACCTTTTTGTATATATCAGAAGGATTTACTCCGATTCCAACGAGTTTTGATGCGCATTCAAAAGTTGACGGCTTTGTATTATCAAACCTGAAAGAGCCTGTATCCGTTAAAATTGCCGTATAAAGACAAATTGCAACATCAAGATTGATATTCAATTCCATTTCCTTAAAACATCCGAATAATACTTCGCCCGTAGAGCTTGCATCGGGGTTTATAAAATTCAAGCCGGCATAAGCGTTATTTGTTTTGTGATGGTCAATATTTACCGTTGATTTAGCTTTATTAAACAAAATTTGTCCGTCGCAAATTCTTTCAATTGATGCAACATCCACATTTATCACAAGGTCGTATTCTCTTGATTTGTCTATATCATCAATATGCTTTACATCATTTATGTGAGGCAGGAACGAATAAACATCGGGAATTTTAGAAAGCGATACCATATCACACTTTTTCTTATAGTTATCTAAAATTACGGAATACAGTGCGCACATAGAGCCTAAAGTATCGCCGTCAGGGTTAATATGGGAAAATATCAATATATTTTTAGAGGATTTTATGATATTATTTAATTTAGAGTAATCCATTCCTTAATGGTAACACAAAAAAAACGGGGTGCAAAAATCTTAAAATGAAAAAGGTTCTCTATACTGATTTTGTAACAACCGAATCGCTTGTTGAAGAATTGCTTGAAAAAAAAGAGATTAAAAAAGCAATTACACGCAGCAATCTGTATAAATTTTGGGAGAAGGCTGCAGGCGCAAAGTTTGGCAAAAAATCAAAGCCGTATTCAATGCTTTCAGGCGGGGTGATGGTAATCGCCTGTGAAAATGCCATAGTCGCTCAAGAATTAGCTTTGCGAAAAATGCAGATATTAGTAAAATTTGAACCGTATTTAAAATCCCTTAAAATGACTGTAAAAGATTTACGCTTTGACCCGAAAAAATGGGAGTCTTAATCTAAAATATATTTGACAATTACCTCACAAATTTATATAATAACTTTATGACCAAAATGATTAAAGTACTCAAAGGGACAAAAGACATTTTACCTCAGGAAGCCGGCCAATGGCACAAACTTGAGCAAAAAGCACTTGAGATTTTTACAAAATACGGTTACAGAGAAATCAGAACCCCTATCTTTGAAGCAACAGAACTTTTTGCCCGCGGTGTCGGCGACACAACGGATATTGTCAACAAAGAAATGTACACCTTTGAAAAAAGCGACCGTTCAATAACTTTACGTCCGGAAAACACAGCAGGTGTAGTACGTTCATTTATTGAAAACAATATGACAAGATTGTCAACACCTGTAAAACTATGGTACAAAGGTCCGATGTTCAGGTACGAACGTCCGCAGGCAGGTAGACAAAGACAATTCCATCAGGTGGGAGTTGAAATGTTCGGAATTAAAGAACCGGCTGCAGATGCGGAAGTCATTATACTCGCCGTTGATTATCTGAAATCGCTCGGGTTAAATGATTTGGAAGTTGAAATAAATTCTCTCGGGTGCCCCAAATGCCGCGAAGAATACAAAAAAAGAATTAAAGAAGTTTTGAAACCGGAATTTGACAACCTTTGCGAGGACTGTAAAAACAGATACGAAAAAAATCCGCTAAGACTTTTGGACTGCAAGGTTGAATCCTGCAAAGAAATTTTTGCAAAACCGGAAATTCAAAAAGTTATTCAATCCGACTTTATCTGCGAAGAATGCGCTCAACATTACAAAGACTTGAAATCATATCTGGACAGGCTCAATGTGCCCTACACAGAAAATAAACTTCTGGTAAGGGGTCTTGATTACTATAACAGAACCGTTTTTGAAATTAAATCAAATAACCTCGGCTCACAAAATGCAGTATGCGGAGGCGGCCGCTATGACAGCCTTGTTAAAAATCTCGGCGGAGAAGATACCCCAGCAGTCGGCTGGGCAATGGGTATGGAAAGGTTAAACTCGCTTCTTCCCGATGTAGAACCCGAAAAACTTGACGCATACATAGTTTGCAATTCTCCTTCAGATGCATTTGAACTTGCACAGGAACTCAGAGGCAATGGGATTAAAGTTGAATTTGATCTTGCAAACAAAAAGTTTACCAAACAGCTTGAAAAAGCTTCAAAAGTTGCAAAATATGCACTTATTTTAGGAGAAGACGAAATTAGGTCAAACAAAGTTGCCGTAAAAAATCTGGCAACATCAGAACAAATCAGCGTAGACAGAGATGATGTTACAAATCATATAGGATAATTGTTATGGCAAATTCGGTTGATGAAGTTATTGTAAAATTATCTGCAGGCTTTAATCGTATTTTTAACGATTTTAAAGGAGTGTATCTTTTTGGAATTCATACAGACGGCAATATGCACGAAGGTGAAGATATTGAACTTGCAGGGATTTTTGATATTGAAGATAAGTCAAAACGCGAACAAATCTGGCCTATTGTAGGGAAAATTGAAACAGAAATGGATGTATGTATAGACTTTTACCCTTACACACAGGAAAGCTTCAAACAGGATGAAGAAATATATCAAGAGGTTATGGAAAACGGTATATTCTTTGATAAAAACGGAAAAAGAACAGGTAATAAAAAGGAGAACTGAAAATGGAAAAAGTAACAATCCGTTCAGACAGAAAAGACGATTACAAATTTTATTACAAGGGCGAAGAAGTAATCTTAGGCGCCGGAAAAATTATCGGTATTGCAACAGGATTAAATGACGTTGTTCTTCCGACCTGTGCAATGAAAATTATTAATAACCTCATTGTTATTAAAGAAGACGTAAAACACCATAAAGAAGAAGCATAGCCGCTTCACCCGCAGTTCGGATTTCACATTAATTTTATATGTCATTGCTCGGAGTTCAACGGCAATGCAAGTTTATTTTGTCCATTTTTTAACAAGCAGAGGAAGAAAAACAGAAAAAATTAATCTTCAACATCAAAAATTTTTGAAGCACTTATGTTCAGTGCGGAACAAATTTTATGAATCATTTTCAGACTGATGTTTTTACGTCCGTTTTCAATTAAACTCAAATAGTTAACAGAACAACCTATTTTTTCAGACAATACTTCTTGAGTTAAATCTCTCAAATTTCTATAAAATTTTATTTTTAATCCTATATGTTTTTTAAAATCGTCAAAATTCATTATTAAAAATTTAATATATTTGACAGTTTATTTTAACTCCGCTATAGTATGTATAAATTTGACTAATAATCAAATAAAAAATACTATCAGGCAATTAAAGGAGATGAAATGGCAACAACAAAAGACAAATACAAAGAAATTGAAAAAAGTATTAACATAATTCAAGAAGCATTAATCAATGTAGTTGAAATAAATAGTGAATCCTTTATTGAAATACGCTCAAAATTGGATTATATAAAGTACCTGCTGAAATATGACGGGGAGAATGAGTAAATTTACAAAAGTATCTGCGTTCCTAAAATAATTCTGTGGCTGTCCTCTGTATCTTCGTTGTCACAAAATACATAGTTTAAAATCAACCTTAATGCCTGACCCTTAATAAAATAGTTTAAACCGACAGAATATTCTCTCCTTTTGTTATCCGCAATATCTCTATTCGGATCAAACTGATCATAACGGGCTAAAATATGAAGTTTCTGGGTAATTCTGTAAGCTATAGTTGTATAAAAACCTGTTGCTTTATCTGTACTTCTGTAAGTTCCGTTATAACCGTCCGCAATCGCATATTCAAAGTTTGCCATAAACTTTTTATATCTGTAGCTTGCGTAAGCTCCGCCGACTGTATAACTTGTATCATTATGCCCTGCATTCAGACCACCACCGAGAACAAGCGTTCCGTATCTGCCGTCAGTTTTGCCCAAAGGTTTAAAGTTTACCCAGCCTGTAAATTCAGCCCCGGGGAAAAATTCCTTAAAAAACCTGTCAGAACTGTTGAGCGCTAAACTGTAATCAATCAAATCATAATCTCCGACAACCCTGACACCGAGGGCCCTTGTGTTTCCGAAGGTTCTTGAAATTTGTGAGCGCATTGCAAACGGCAGAACGTATGAGCCCATACCGCCCTCAAAACCAACCTGATTTCGGGAATTTCCTATAATCACCTTATGATGCGGAATATGAGTACTCATTATGTAAGCATCTGTAACCAGCCCCTGAAGATACGTTCTGTTTTCTCCGGGACGAAAATTTAACTGCAATTTAAAATCCGTATTTTTATCTTTGAAATCTCCGACAACACCTGCTTCCATAAATCCAAAACCATAGTCGGTATCGTAATCAGCTCCCTCAAAATCAAAACCGAAATTCCCCTGATAAGCACCGTAAAACTGGACTCTGTCTATCGGGCCTTTTTTGTATTTAAAAGTCAGCTCATCCTGCAAAAGAAATGAAGGAATAGAAGTCCTTTCCAATTTCTTTTTATAAATTCTTCCGAACAAAGATTCTTCTTCAAACTTAAAAGGATGATCAAAATCCTTGTCTGTATCAAACAAATGATCAAAAATCGAGAACTCTGTATCTACGTTATCTCTTATAATATCTTTTTGAACCCACTCATCAGATTTTTTAGACTGCACAGGCGCAGAATTTTCCGGTTCTGTTTTTGTAACGTCAAGGTGAATTACTTCCTGCGCTGTGTCTGTTTTAACTTTTTCATGCTTTAATTTTCCGAATGCAAAAACAGGCGGGGCTGACAAAATTAAAAAAGATATTACAGCTATTCTTAAAAAATAGTTCACAAATATTAATGTATCACAAAATATATGCAAAAAAAAATTTTTTTAGTGTATATTAATTATTATGACAAGTGTAACAAAAAAAATTATGAACAAAACAGCCGAAAATAAATATACAAAAGTAAAAGCCCCGATTGTGGAAACTCTTAAAAAGGCTTATGAAACTCCGTCTTACCAGTTTCATATCCCAGGACATACAAGAGGCAACGGTTCTCTGCCGGAATTTAAAAAACTTATCGGTAAAAAAGCTTTGTGCATTGATACAACCGATGAATTTGACGGACTCGGAACCCTTCATCCTGCAACAGGCCCTATCAAAGAAGCACAGGAACTTGCCGCACAGGCTTTCGGAGCTAAAAAAACTTTCTTCTTAATTAACGGTTCAACTGCCGGGAACCTTGCACTTGCAATGGCCTTAACACAAAAAGGCAAAAAAATTATCACTAACCGCAACTGTCACCGCTCTATCCTTACAGGTATGATAATTTCAGGTGCGGAACCTTTGTGGCTTATCCCGAAAAAATTTGATGAATGGGGTATCTGGGGCAATGTTACCCCCGAATCCGTTGAAGAAATGCTCACACAAAATCCTGATGCCGGAATGGTATGGATTACAAACCCGACTTATGAAGGGGTTGTGTCGGATATAAAATCAATCGCACAAATCTGTAAAAAACACAATGTTCCGCTGCTTGTCGATGAAGCACACGCGTGTTTGTGGAATTTTAACAGCCATCTTCCGACATCTGCTTTAAAATTAGGCGCTGATGCGGTTGTTCATTCTCTGCATAAAACAGGCGGAAGTATGAGCCAGAGTTCTATGCTCCATATTGCTGAAAATTCAATGATTGATGCTGACGCTGTTGAAAAAGCTTTAAAACTCTTACATACAACAAGCCCTTCATTGATGCTTCTAGCAAGTTTAGACGCTGCACGTGCAAATTTAGACAGCCCCAGAGGGAAAAAACAGCTTGAACGGGCTGTACAAAATGCAAAATATTTAAGACGCGAAATCGACAAACTTGAACACATTCACCATCTTCAACCTGATTTCGGCTATAAAACAGATATTACAAAAGTGTTTATCCGTGATGACAGATTGTCAGGCAAACGTCTTGAATCTATTTTGGAAATCGACTTTAATATAGAAGTTGAGAGCGCATCTGATGCAGGACTTTTAATTCTTTCAAATATCGGCAACACAAGAGCTGATATGCAGTATCTTGTAAAATGTTTACAACAGATTGACAAGACAAATTATACTGATATCTGCTACCTTGAGAAGAAAAAACACATGCCGATGCTTGAACCGATTATAAAAATGACTCTCAGAGAAGCTTTTTACTCTCATAAAGAAGTAATCCCTAAAGAACACGCAGTCGGACGTATTGCCGCAGAAGTAATTGCAGAGTGCCCGCCAGGAATTGCAGTGCTGCTTCCGGGTGAATTGATAACAGAAGAACACCTGCCATATCTTGTGGATTATGACACAATAGAGGTTATTAAGTAACTCTACATTATATATATGATTACAAAACCTCCGCATTCGCATAAAATAATGATGGAGGTTATGAATATGATTTTGACAAACATAGAATCTGTTCCTGGAATGGTTATTACCGCACAATACGGGCTTGTGACAGGGAGCACTGTCAGAGCTAAAAATGCGATTAAAGATTTTGGAGCCGGCTTAAAAAACATGGTTGGCGGCGAATTAAAAAGCTACACTGAACTATTAACAGAAGCCCGTAAAGAAGCTATATCACGTATGGAACAGCAAGCGCAGAGAATGGGAGCAAATGCTGTTATTAACGTAAGACTTGCAACATCTTCCGTTACAGTTGGCGCAGCAGAAGTTTACGCTTACGGAACAGCCGTAAAAGTCGAACCGAAAGGATAATTTGCCATGGGTGATATATTATTACTGCTGATTATTCTCGGTTTTACTTTTTTTACCGGCTCGATTATTGAAAAACGGCATTTTGAAAATATTAAAAAGCGGGAAATTGCGCTTATTAGAAAACCTATTATAAATTTTGGCGCAAAAACATGGCATACAAACAAAAAAATTAAAAAAATTGAACTTGTAACAGGCGAATGTGTTATAAGCGGAGATTATTTTAAGAATTTTGTTGCAGGCCTGAAAAGTTTGTTTGGCGGAAGACTTACAACTTTTGAGTCAGTAATAGACAGAGGCAGACGTGAAGCAATCTTAAGAATGCGTGAAAAAGCACGCGGAGCAAATTTTATAGTAAACGCCCGCATAGAATCTGTGATGATAAATGATACTTACGGACAAGAAACAGTTCCTCAATGTGCAATAATAGCCTATGGAACAGCAATAACTTATGAATAAGAGTCTTGAAGAAAAATATTTAAACGTCATAGAAGATAATGTTAACGTCGGGAAATCAAATGCCGGCATTGAATTTGTAATTTTACTTGCAGGTATTGCCGCAATCTGTTTTCTAATATATATTTTTGCAGACAGCATTGGAAGTTTCTTTATTGACAGAATGTCAAATGAAACTCAAATAAAGATAGAAAATGCTTTTTCCTTCGGTACTAAGCCTAAAGTTTCATCTAAAAATGAAAATATTATAAAACTTGAAAATATAAGAAATAGAATTATACCGCTTGATAAAAATTTGCAGGGGAAATCCAAATTTCCGATTTATGAAGTTCCTGAAAAACAGATTAATGCATTTATAACACCGAACGGAAATATATTTGTTACGCAGGGACTTTTAAAAGAAATAAAAGATGAAGAAATGCTGGCATTTGTTCTTGCACACGAACTCGGACACTACGCACACAGAGATCATTTAAAAAGTATGAGCAGGCAAATCATTGCTGCAGCCATTACATCAATCTTTGCTTCAGGCAATAATGATATAAATCTTACACTCGGCAGTATTTCCGATTTAAACGGTCTTACATACTCTAGAAAACAGGAGCGTGAAGCAGACCTGTATGCTAATAAAATTGTTTTTAAGTTGTATGGAAACAATGAGGGTGCTGTCAAATTTTTTAAAATGCTTGAGGAGAAAGAAAAATATCCCGAATTTTTACAATATTTTTCTACCCATCCGTCAACAATACAAAGACTTAAGTTAATACAACAGGAAAGCTAATTTTTATGCACATAAACAATGTTTCCGCAAAAACTTCAATAAAATTTATATTATTTTTTACATTATTTGCAGGTCTATATACTGCCGGAATAATTCTGGCTTATATATATCTTTCTGCGGATGTACAAAAAACAATTTCCGGATTTTTCTCCTGGGCTTTAGCTTCTTTGAGTTCGCAGGAAAGCATTGCAGATGTATTGCTGCTTATTTCTTTACCGGTAATATTCTACACTGGCCTGATAATTGCAATAGTACAAAGATATTTAGGACTAAAAAAACTTGCTTCATCACTAAATCTCAAATCCGTTGACTTTCTGCCGGACAGAGTAAAATTTAATTTTAACCGCCCTCAATACAATTTTGTATGCGGGTATGGAGAAATAAAGAATTTAGAAATGATTTTGAATACAACGCTAGTATATACAAAGGGAGGCAGAATGATTGTATTAAATGAAATAGAACTGGATTTTACAGTTTTGAATAATAAAAGCTTTTCCCTGAAAAATACTCCTGTAAGACCCATGAATTTTATTTATAAAATAATTGATTACGGCAAAATGGTAAATCATTTTTCATACAAATTTGAAGGTGCAGGAACACAGCCGGATATCAACGAAAAAATAGAAGATTACCTGCAAACAGGCGTAGTATCTATCTTAACAAGTGCTGCAGAAGGTCCTGTTAAGTGGTTTTCCGTATTATTTTTTATTATCGGACTGGTTTTTCTTATAGCATTTAAAGATGACATAAATTATTTTTTAACCAAAGACTTTACGGGGCTTTTACTTCCCGGGCTGCCTGTCGCAGCATTTATAGGAGTTTCATTTATTTTTGACATAATTTTGATTGTTGACAAAATTCAAGAAAAAATTTGCAAAGGTTACAATGGAAGATAAAAAATTAGACGAGATTTTATTATATCTTGAAAATATAGTACCGGATATCACAAAAGAATCAAGTGAAGATGAAAAACAAAAGGTTTTGGAATACATTAACAACGCCCTTAAATTATATCCGAAAAATATTTATATATTGCGCTGGAAAGCTAGCTATTATCTAGATATAGAAGATTA
>CALUUR010000048.1 GCA_944324015.1 Candidatus Gastranaerophilales bacterium | reverse complement strand
CGAGCTGAGGCTGGAGTGCTTTTGTTTTATGTGATGAAATCACAAAAACAAAACACGGAATTGCCGTTAAACGCGAGCGACCAAGACAGTCCCGCCGTCGACACCATAAAAATAAAAGCGGCATTAAAGCCGCTTTTATTTTATAAACTATTTGTTAAGCAAGTATGCCCAACCTACAAACTCAGTTTTTAAAAATTTCTCCATTATCCACAATTCCATTATTGTTTAAATCAATAGCATATGTTTTATTTCCATGAATTTGGGTGTATTTAATGTCGGAATCATAAACAGCCCCTTCTCCTCTATAAAAATAATTATCTGTTATAAATTCGCTTTTTTGTGTTTCCCCGGATGTTTCCAGCTTACTATATGCTATTGACTCACCATTTTTATTGAAGTATTCAGTAGTAAATACTTGAATTTTATTATAAGGGTTTGAATCTACTTGTCTATCATATCCTTCAATTTTAGCTTTTGCACTTTTTTCGTTATAAGCTTTACTCATATTTAAGTAGCTGCTAAATTTCATTCCAACTTTAGGCTCTGCCATATTTTAATCCCCCCTGTGTTTTAATTACATATATATAAAGTTATTTTATTTTTGAGAATTGCTAAACAAGTCAAATATTGTAAAGATATGTTAATGTGCATATTTCTGTTGATATTGAAAATTTATGCTAATATGAATATCATATAGAAATTGAAAAATCAGTAAACAAAATGATTTTGGAATAGATTAGATAATTTTAAAGAATCGGAAAGAGTCTGCAATAAGATAAAGGAATTTAGTTTTGATGAATAGAAATGATTTAATAAAACATTGCCTTGTATTTGATGATGCTGTAGAAACTTATCCGTTTAAAGATAAAACCTACGGAGAGTATGCTGTTTTAAGGCATAAGAGTAATGGAAAATGGTTTGGTCTTGTTTTTTATCTTAACGGGAAATTATGTTTAAATTTGAAATGTAATCCGGTTGATTCTGCAATTTTGCGTGACGGGTATGAATTTATAACTCCGGCATGGCATATGAATAAGGTTCACTGGATTATGATTGAAGCTGGGAAGTGTCCTGTGGATTTGCTTGATGCATTAATAGAAGCAAGTTTTAATTTAACCGCTCCAAAGCGTAAAAGAAAATAATTTGAAATTCGATTTTTACATGTAATAATATAGTTATGTTAGATACAATCACGATTAAGGGTGCTAAAGAACATAACTTACAAGACATTTCCCTGCAGCTGCCGAAGAATGAATTAATAGTATTTACGGGAGTATCAGGCTCCGGGAAATCCTCTCTTGCCTTTGATACTATTTTTGCGGAAGGCCAAAGACGTTATATTGAAAGCCTTTCAACTTATGCAAGACAATTTTTGGGGCAGATGGATAAACCTAACGTCGAATACATAGACGGGCTTTCGCCTGCAATCTCTATAGACCAGAAATCAACCAGCAATAACCCTCGTTCAACAGTCGGAACTGTTACGGAAATTTATGATTACTTAAGGCTTTTGTATGCCCGTGTCGGAGTCCCTCATTGTCCTGAGTGCGGGGCGGAAATTAAACCGCAGAGTATTGACGAAATCGTAAACAGTATTATGAAGCTCGGTGATGGTACAAAAATACAGATTTTGGCACCTATTGCAAGAGGTAAAAAAGGAGAATTTTCGTCAACTTTTGAAGAATTAAGACAGGAAGGTTTCGTTCGCGTAAAGGTTGACGGTGAAATTTACAATCTTGATGAAGATGAGATTGAGCTTGCAAAAACAAAAAAACATGACATTTCGGTTGTTGTTGACAGGATTGTTGTAAAGGAGCAGGCACGTTCAAGAATTGCTGACAGTGTGCAAATTGCACTGAAAAAAGCCGATGGAATTGCAGTTGTTGATGTTGTCGGCAATAAGACCCTCACCCCTGCCACCTCTCCCAAAGGCAGAGGGGAAAATTCAGAAATAATTTATAGCGAAAAACTTGCCTGCCCGAATTGTAATTTAAGCTTTGAGGAACTTGCTCCGAGGATTTTTTCATTCAATGCGCCTTACGGTGCCTGTGAAAGATGTTCGGGACTGGGGGCAGATTTTGTAATTGATCCTGATTTGATAGTCCCTGACAGAAAAAAAAACATAAAGGACGGGGCAATTTATCCCTGGTCAAAAACTTCTACAAACTACTATGAAGATGTTTTAAAGTCGGTTTGCCATCATTTTAATATAGATATGGACAAACCGTTTGAAAAACTTACCGAAAAAGAACAGAAAATAATCCTATACGGAAGTGACGATATTGTAAAACTTACTGTAATGCGTTTTGGAACACACCGCTATGAATCAAAATACAGAAGGTTTGAAGGTGTAATTCCGTATCTTGAAAAACGTTATAATGAATCAAACGGTGAATACTGGCGGGAAGAAATAGAAAAATATATGACAACAACTCCATGTCCTGCATGTAAAGGTGCAAGGTTAAAGCCTTTTCCGCTTGCCGTAACAATTAAAGATAAAAATATTTATGAATTCACGTTGATGTCAATAGATGATGAACTTGAATTTATATCTGATTTGTATCTGGAATTAAGCGAGTTTCAGCTTCATATTGCAAAACAAATTCTGGATGAAATTAGAGCACGCTTACGATTTTTGAAAGATGTAGGTCTGAGTTACCTGAATCTTGCAAGAAGGGCGGGCACATTATCCGGCGGAGAGGCGCAGCGTATAAGACTTGCAACCCAAATAGGCAGCGGGCTGTCAGGTGTTTTATATGTCCTTGATGAGCCGTCAATAGGTCTGCATCAGCGTGATAATGACAGGCTTATTAAAACTCTTATAAAACTTCGCAATCTTGGCAATACTCTTATTGTTGTCGAACACGATGAAGATACAATCAGAAATGCTGACTACATTGTTGATATAGGCCCGAAGGCCGGGGTTAACGGCGGAAAAGTTATTGCCTGCGGAAGTGTTGATGATATTATTAAGGCTAAATCATCTATAACAGGAAAGTATTTGAGCGGCGAAAAATATATTCCTGTGCCGGAAAAGGTCAGGGAAGGAAACGGGCACTTTTTACATGTTAAAAATGCGTATATAAACAATCTTAAAAATATAGATGTTGATATTCCGCTCGGCAAAATTGTATGCTTAACAGGGGTCTCAGGTTCCGGAAAATCATCTTTAATGCAGGATTTAATTTATGAATATGCTGTCCATAAACTTCGCGGAAACAAACCGAAACCGCAGGGTGTTGATGAAATTACGGGATTTGAGCATATAGATAAAATTATTGATATTGACCAATCGCCGATAGGCAGAACTCCGCGTTCAAACCCTGCAACTTACACGGACTTGTTTACGCATATAAGAGAATTGTATTCCAAAACAAACGAAGCAAAACTAAGAGGTTATAAACCCGGAAGATTCAGTTTCAATGTAAAAGGCGGACGCTGTGAAGCCTGCAAAGGGGACGGTTTAATAAAAATTGAGATGAACTTCCTTTCCGATGTTTATGTAAAATGCGACGTCTGTAAGGGAAAGCGATACAACAGAGAAACTCTTGAAGTTAAATATAAAGGGAAAACAATATCAGATGTTCTCGATATGAGCGTAAAAGAAGCACTTGAATTTTTTGACAGTATCCCTTCGATTAAAAATAAACTTCAAACACTTAATGATGTCGGTCTTGATTATATGAAGCTGGGACAGAGTGCTACAACGCTATCGGGCGGTGAGGCGCAGAGAATTAAGCTTGCATCGGAATTAAACAAACGTTCTACAGGCAAAACTTTGTACCTTCTTGATGAACCTTCTGTAGGACTTCACTGGTATGATTTGGATAAACTCATTAAAATACTTCAAAAACTTGCAGATCAGGGAAACACCATTTTAGTAATTGAACACAATCTTGATTTTATAAAAGTTGCTGATCATATAATAGATTTGGGTCCTGAAGGCGGTATCGGCGGCGGACAGATTGTTGCTCAAGGCACCCCTCTGGAGGTTTCTAAGTGTAAATGTTCATATACGGGGCAGTATCTTAAACCAATATTGACAAACATTATTAAATAATATATTCTCTTCTTAAAAAGAAAGCGGGGTAATAATGAAGAAAAATTTAATTATTGGTGCTTTTTTAATAGGTTTTATGGTTCAGCCTGCTATGGCAAAAACGATTCCTGTTCAGGCATTGGATGATTTTACTACGGAAAAACCTTCCGAATATATGTCTGTAAAGGCAATGGATGATCTTATTCTTGATGAAAATTTGTCAATAAAAAACGGATGTATCATAAAAGGTCAAATAACTGACGTAAAAAGTCCGAAAAGATTGAAAAGAAATGCTAACTTTAAATTTATACCTCTTTCATATACTGATGAAAACGGTAAAGTTACCGATATAAAAGGATATTATCCTGCAAAATATACGACAAAACTTAATAAAGGGGAACTTGCAAAATCTGCTGCTTTGAGTGTCGGGAATTATTTTGTAAAAGGCCTTTCAATGGGTTACAGCGCAATTGAAGGTGCCGTTAAAAATGAAAAAGATAACCGTTTTAAATCAAGCGTGAATGCAGTATATGAAGATTCGCCGTTTTCTTATGTAGAAAAAGGTAAAGATATCGTAATTGAGAAAAATCAGCTATTTTTGTTGAATTTTAAAGCAAAAGGAGAACCAGAAGAAGATGAGGAAGAAGACGCTCCTAATTATGAATATGAAAAACTCCCTTCAGAAAATAATGTACAGGGAAATAATCAAAATGCCCTGCCTTCTGAAATAAATCCGGAATTGCTTAAAGATGTTAACTCCGAACAATCCTCAAATTAAACTGTATAGTGTATTTTGATTGACTGATTTGCTAAATTATGTTATTATCCTAATATGGAGAAAAGTATTATGAAAAAAGTTTTATTCTTATTAGCATTATTAATCGGATTTGCATTTCAGCCGGTGTTTGCCAAAACTACTCCGGTTCAAACACTGCAGGATTTCTCTATACAAAATCCTTCTAAGACACTTCTTATTAAGATTTTGTCAAATATTCAACTTGGTAATGGTGTCATGTTGCATGAAGGTTACTATGTTTTGGGGCAGATTATGGATGTTTCAAATTCTACATTTGTTTTTATGCCTGTTAAATACCAGAATTTTCATAATGAAGTTTTCCAGATTAATGGTAATTTCCCCGCAAAATTTGTCTGTATGATTGATTCAAAAACTAAAGCTCCAGCAAACGGTGTTATAGCGAAAGATTCAAAATTTATACTTGATTTTATAGAAACAGATAATAAACAGGAACAGCCTGTAAGTTCTAAATATCAGAATGTGAAAAATACAGAAGGCGGAATTTCCGCAGTAGTTAACAGAACAGAACCTGTTTTATATGACGGTTCTATTCCGCAAACTATGAAAGATTTTCCGGGAATTCAGCTTGATTCATTTGATAACGGAAGCAATTTTAATATCCCTGATAAATTAATAATTGAAGCAGAAATACGTGATAATAATATAAACTCTTTAAAACAATAAATTTGTATTTATTTCCTTAATTTGGGCATTAAGAATTTATCAAGAAAACTCATCAAAATATAAGATAATAAAAGTCCTAAACTTCAACTGCGGCTTTTAGTTTACCGTTGCCTTCAAGTATAATTTCGGTATCTTTACCGTTTTCACAGATGACCAGACGTGTTTTTTCAACATCATTTTCAGTAAAACGAGAAATTTCTTTTATCTTTAAATCATTCATATATAATCCCTTTCAAGCTTGTATATTATATGATAACAGATTTTTGAGGAATTTCAACCCTCTCGGGAATTAAAAATCGTAAATATTATTTTTTGTTAACAAAAAGTCCGGAATAATCCGGACTTTTTGTTAACATATTTAAAAACTTAATTTACAAATAAATTAACCTTTAACCTGGCTCATAACTTCGTCAGCAAAGTTGTCCTGACGTTTTTCAAGACCTTCACCGAGAACAAATCTTGTGAAGGCTTTTACTGTTAATTTACCTTCAATTAATTGTCCTACTGTTACATCCGGATTTTTGATGAACGGCTGTTCAAGAAGGACTCTTGATGCCATTAATTTGTTTACTCTTCCTTCAACAATTTTTGCTCTGATTTGTTCGGGTTTTTTCAACAAATCTTCTTTACCCATTTCAATTTCAGTTTCATGGTCAATAACTGATTGAGGAATTTCTTCTCTTGAAATAAATTCCGGTGCGGAAGATGCAATATGTAAGCAGATATCGTTCATTAATTCGTCATCTTTTTTATCTGTTTGAATTAATACACCGATTTTACCGTTGTGAACGTAAGATGCTGTGTTGCCTTCATAGCGTACAAATCTTCTGAAAGTAATTTTTTCACCGATAGAAGCGATTTTTTCTTTAATAACTTCAGAAATTACTTTGCCGCATTTCGGACAAGTTGAAGCAAGTAATGAATCCACATCGGCAGGGTTTGTTGTTGCAACAACTTCAGCAAGGCCGTTTGCCAGTTCTTTGAACTCGTCATTTTTAGCAACGAAGTCAGTTTCGCAGTTAACTTCTACCATAGCTCCGCAATCTGATTGAACAGAAGATGCAACAAGACCTTCTGCTGCGATTCTGCCCATTTTTTTGTCAGCGGAAGCCATACCTTTCTGGCGGAGAACTTCCATTGCTTTTTCCATATCACCGTCGGTTTCAACAAGAGCTTTTTTTGCATCCATCATGCCTGCGCCTGTTTTGTCGCGGAGTTCTTTAACCATTTGAGCTGTAATGTTCATTATAATCTCCTTATTTATCGGAAGTCAGGAGGAACAGATGTCAGGATGTCAAGCTATTATATTTTAGTTTTTAGGCTTGCCTTCCTGTCTTCCTGCCCTCCGGTCTTCTATTAATTATTCTGCAACTGTTTCTGTTTTTTCTTCTTCTTTTGAAGCTTCAACTTCTGCTGATGAAACGCCTGCGTCTTCAGGTTTAATTTCTTCTAATTTTTTAGAATTTGCATTAGCTTCTCTGAGCTGTTTGCCTTCTAATACGGCGTCAGCTAATTTAGAAGTAATTAACTTGATAGAGCGGATAGCATCATCGTTACCCGGAATAATGTAGTTAATTCCGTCCGGATCAGCATTTGTATCAGCCAGACAGATAACAGGAATGTTTAATTTGTTAGCTTCTTTAATTGCAATATCTTCTTTTTTCTGGTCAACGATAAAGATAATATCAGGCAAGCCTCTCATATCTTTAATCCCACCTAAAGTTTTGCTTAATTTACCTAATTCTCTGTTCAATTTAGCAATTTCTTTTTTAGGTAATTTTTCAGCGTGACCTGAATTCATAAAGTCTTCAAGTTCTCTTAATTTGTTGATACGGCCTCTGATTGTATCGAAGTTTGTAAGCATACCGCCTAACCATCTTCTGTTAATATAGTAAGCGCCTGCTCTTTGAGCTTCTTCAGCTACAACTTCTGCCGCCTGTTTTTTAGTTCCTACAAAAAGAACGTTTTTATTTTTAGCAGCGAAATCTCTTACAACAGCGTAAGCTTCGTCAAGCAAATCTGTTGTTTTACGCAAATCTAATACATAAATACCGTTTCTTGCGCCGTAAATATACGGTTTCATTTTAGGGTTCCATCTTTGAGTCTGGTGTCCGAAGTGTACACCTGCTTCTAAAAGTTCAATCATAGATGCTGTTGGCATCGGTTTTCTCCTTTTGTTTTAACTTGTTGTACTACGGGCTATACTGTCTCATTCAGCGGGTTGTTTGTTTTTTTTATGTCGGATGGGTTTTCTGTCTTTTCCCTTTCACCGTCCTGCCACCCCTGAACTAGGGCGAAACCTATCAGACTAGTGTAACCAATTTTATCATAATACAAACATGCCTTTATGCAAATTTATTATTGAGTTTTATTACATAAGGTAATCTTCATGCGGGAACTATGCGTCCCCGCACCAAATATTCTTTCTCTTTGTTGCGATGCAAAGAGTAGTAGGTTGGGGTTTCTACCCCAACAAACGTCTTAATGTTCTAACGACTTATCGTCTGAAAAATCACCCCTCACCCTGGCCCTCTCCCGCAAAGGGGAGAGGAGAATATTTTTTTTGTGCGCTATAGCGCACCGTAATGACTTATCGTCTTAACGTCTTAGAGACTTAGCGTCTTATTATAACATATTTTATGCACAAAAAAAAACGGACTATCAAAAAAAAGCTAGTCCGGCATTTCATTTTCTGAAACAAAAAGGATTTACATTAACTTATATCGTGTATATTAAATCTTTTTCATCACCTATTTTTACTTTTAAATTAGTATTCAATACCCTGTCTTGCCATTACGCCCATATCAAAATAATGTTTGATAGGTTTCATTTCCGTTACAAGATGAGCCATAGCTTTTAATTCAGGGTGAGCATAACGTCCAGTTAAGACTATTTCAAGATTTTCAGGTTTATGTAAAAGTGCATCTTTCACATCTGACACTTTAATCATGTTCATTGCAGTGCAGATATTAATTTCATCAAGAATGATTAACTGATATTCACCGGAATTAATTGCCTTTTTAGCAAATTCCCAACCTCTCTGGGCTTCTTTAAAATCTTCCATACAAACATTGTGCGAATAGCATACTCTGTCCATCCCGAATTGAACAACATCAAGGTTCGGAAGGAATTTTGAGGATGAAACAATTTCTCCGTATGAAGTTGCGCTGTCTCCTTTTGTAAATTGAATAATTAATACTTTCCAGCCGTGTCCCAATGCTCTTAATGCCAATCCTAAAGATGCCGTGGTTTTACCTTTTCCGTCTCCTGTATAAATCTGTATGTACCCATGCTCTAACACGACTAATAACCTCCAATAAAATGATAAGTTCCTCTATCCTTATTTTAACGAATTTTTCTCACTGTTTAATCGTTCCAAGGATGTATAATTTTCTAGAGCAAAAGATGGATAAATCTATCCCCGCTCCCAAGATTTTGTATATTCATCATAGAACTAAATTAAAAAAAATAAATAGGTTTAAAGATTTCCATGCCAATCTTTTTACAATTATTTTTTTTGTAAAAACAAAGATGCGCGCTTGGCAAGTTTTTTGAACAAAATAATTTTTGTCTGAAAAATTTACATAATTTTTGTAAAGTAAATGTTAAAATCTCTTGCAAAGTTTGTATAAAGTCTTAGCATGGCAGTTTCAGCTAAATTATTAAATATTAATGTTGTTAATAAATCAGGTCTTGCTTAATATATTAACCAAGACCTAATTCCTGTAATTTAGCATTATATTCCTGTTCGGTAACTTTCTTGGCACCTATCATATAAAGCATTTCTCCGCCAAATTCTGCTTTACGGAATGTGGTGCCATCAGAGGATGTATGTTCAGGAAGCATTTCGTATAGTTTTGTATAATTTTGTCTCATTTCAAGTTCTTGCTGCCGTTCGGACAAACGTGCATATTTTTCTGAATTCCGTTCATTACGGTTCAGCTTTATTTTTTCTCTGACATTCAAACCGTCTGAAGCATCAATTTCTGTATTTCTTTCAGAAATTTTTCCTGTTAAACTATTCATTTGTTCACCAAGACTTTTAATTTCTTTAGCCTCTTCAGCTTCTATTTTTGTTAAACGTTCTTGCTGTTTTTGTATTTCTGAGTCATATTTTTTAATATCAGCCTCTAAATCTTTTTGCTGTTCTATAGCATCTTCACATTCTTTGATTGCATTATCAGCCTCTTGTTTCTTGGTTTTTAATTTATCCAAGTCACTCTGCATCGTTTGCAGGCTCTGTTCTTGTGTTTCCAATTGTTTTTGGAACTGAGCCAATTTCTTATCTTCAGCTTTATAAGTCTCAAGAGCTTCATCATAAGCGTCATTAGCTTGAGTTTGATTCAGTTTTGCTTGTTCATATGCTTTTTCGGCTTCTTCAAATTTTTGTTCTGCATTTGTAACAGCCTGTTTTGCATTTGAATATGCAGGTTCATTAGGAACATCTGTTCCATTTGCATCTTTTATATATTGTGGTGTGCCTGAAAGTGTAGATCTTGCATTTGAAAGCTCTGAGGCTGCAGTATTAAGGTTTGTTTCTGCAGTATTCCGTTTATCAGTAAAATTATTTAAATCGTTTAATTTTGCATCAACAGATTGTTTTAACCCTTTTACTGATTGCTGAGTTTGGCTAATTTGTTCTTTTTGTTTGCCAATCTCTGTTTCCTTATCCTTAATTTTAGAATTTAACTCTCCTAACTGTTTTTTTGCATCATTAGCATCTTTTATTAAGCCTTCTTTTTCATCTCCCAGTTTACTTGTCAGTTCTGTTAGATTAGTCTGCATTTCACTTCTTTTGTTTGTTGCAGTTTCAATTGCTGCACGTAAAGATGTTGAATCATTAGCATTCTTCATGCCTGATAACGCATTATCATCACCTTTTGAAGAAACTGTATCATCGCCTTTTACTTTTGCTTTACCGCCGGTTCCTGAAGTTTGAGTTGTATCAACAGTACTGCTGCCATCAGCAGCTTTTAAATCAGAAATGCCCTTAAGAATAGTCCCGAGTAAAGATGCACCCATACCAATACCCGTCATTATCCCCATAAATTTGTTTGATTTATCTTCATGTTGATGTGTCTGTGGTGTATATATATTATTAAACAAAGGGGTTCTGTTATCATTAAGCTGATGTCTTAATGCAGAAGTTTGAGCACTGTAATATAAATTATAATTATTATGTAATCCTAAACTTGTAGTTGATCTTTGAGCATAAACACCGTATCCTGTACCGGAGAAAATGGTCCCTGTTCTGGACATAGCAGATGATGCGCCGTTGCTTCTTTTAGCACCGGCGATAGAGCTTGATGCCGTCGTCCTGATTGACGAGGTCGTTCCTAATTTAGATTTTACTAATCCTGGTACGCTCATTTGCTCATCTCTTTCTTATAACTCTAATAATATAAAAACTTGCAAAATCGGCTAATTTCATAAATAATTCTTTTTGTTACAAAAGTTTACATGTAAAAACGCATGTTACATGGGGCTTTTCATGATTTTTGCTAATTTTATTATGCCCGTTATTTTAAAAGCTTCAACAAATTAAAAAATTATAGAAATTTTTTTAGTTAAGATAATTTTACATTAACCTTTACTTTTAAAATTACTTAAGTTATAATGTTTCCAAACGCAGTATTGCAATAAAAAAGAACGGGACACCCCCGTTCTTTTTTAGCTAATACTGATCCTTCTATTTTAGGGAAGGTGTTATGAAAGGGTAAGGTTTAATTTTATGAAACAGGATATTAACAGACATGAGATTTTAGAAAAAATTACGCCGTTAATCGAAAACACTGCTATGCGTTTTGGTTATATCCCTATAGAAATTGAATTTGTAAAAGAAAATCATCGTTGGTTTTTGAGAATTTACCTATATTCCAGAGAAAAAGATGTTACCCTTGACGACTGTGAAAATGTAACAAGGAGTCTTTCTGATTTTCTTGATGAGCTTATTCCCGTTAAATATTATCTTGAGGTTTCCTCGCCCGGGTTAGAGAGAAAGTTTAAATCAGATAAAGAATTTGTATATTTTAACGGCAGAAGAATAAGTTTAAAACTAAAACAACCGTTAGAAGGTGAAACAGAAAAGATTTTTAAAGGCGAAATTCTTGATTATGATGAAAATGAAGGATTGAAATTCTTTAGATTTGATGACGGAAAAGAATTACAAATCCCGAGAGCAAATATTCAGTCGGCAAAGTTATATATTGATTAAAGACGTTAAGACGATAGACGATAAGACGTTAAGTTCTTTACGGAAAGATATAAATTATAAAGGATAATTATGTATTATAAAGATTTAGAAGTTTGGAAAGAAGCAAGAAAACTTGTAAAAGAAGTATACCAGTTAACATCGGATTTCCCGAAATCTGAAGTCTACGGATTGACCTCCCAAATAAACAGGTGTGCTGTTTCCATACCCTCTAATATTGCTGAGGGTTGTGCAAGATTTTCTGATAAAGATACTAAAAAATTCATAGATATTGCTATCGGGTCTATAGCAGAGCTTGATACTCAGCTTATCCTTGCAGATGATTTGGGATTTGGAGAATATAATACAAATTTGTCAAATCTTGTAAATAAGGTTGGTGCTTTATTACAAGGATTGAAGAAATATGTAGATAATGATTATACGAAACGGACTTAACGTCTTATCGTCTATCGTCTTAACGTCTGATAAAATGAATAACAACCGTCCCTAAGGACAGAAAGGTATAAACATGATTAAAATCGGTACAGCACTTTTTGAAGCTTGTGAAGAACTTGAAAGAGAAAGAGGAATTTCTAAAGAAGTTCTTATTGCATCTTTATGTGACGCAATGGTTGCAGCTTACAAAAAACATATGAGAATTAGAGAAGCAACAAATATTGAGGCTATTTTAGACGAACAGTCAGGTGAAATCGGTGTTTTCAGAACAAAACTGGTTGTAGATAATGTTGAAGATCCCGATACCCAGATTTCTCTGAATGATGCTTTGGAAATAGCAGAAGATGTTGAGGTTGGCGATGAAGTTAAAATTGAGGTTACACCCGAACAGTTCGGACGAATTGCAGCCCAATCCGCTAAACAGGTTATCACTCAAAGAATAAGAGAAGCTGAAAGAAATCTTGTATTGCAGGAATTTATGGATAAAAAAGGTACTCTGACAACAGGTATTATTCAAAGAGTTGAAAACCGTAACGTCATTGTTAATATCGGTAAAATTGACGCTATTATGCCGCAGAAAGAACAAATTCCGGGAGAATATTATAAGCCCGGAAACAGAATCAGAGTTTTTGTTCTTAACGTAAAAGAAACAACAAGATTGCCGCAGGTAATTGTTTCTCATGCACATGCTGAAATCGTTAGAGAATTGTTTGAACTTGAAGTCCCTGAAATTGAGGACGGCATCGTTGAAATTAAATCAATATCTAGAGAAGCCGGCTACAGAACAAAAATTGCAGTCTGGTCAAATGACCCGGAAGTCGACAGTGTAGGTGCATGTATCGGCCCCCGCGGGTCAAGAATTCAGACTATTGTTTCTGAATTAAAAAACGAAAAAATTGATATCGTAAGATATTCTGAAGACCCTGTTGAATATATTGTAAATGCTCTTTCCCCTGCAAGAGTCGTGTCAGTAGATATTTTAGCGGATGATGAATACGCTCATGATGCTATGGTAGTCGTTCCTGACGATCAGTTGAGTCTTGCAATAGGAAGAGAAGGACAAAATGTCAGACTCGCTCATAAATTAACAGGCTGGAAAATAGATATTAAGAGTGTTTCTCAAATGGAAAAGGCGGAAGCTGCTAATTTTGTAAATTATGAAGAACCGGCAGAAGAAGCTGATGAAATAGAAGAGCAAGACGAACTCCAACAGGAAATTGAAGAAGAAATGAATCAACAAGCAGTTGATGAAGAAGATTTTCAGGACGAGCCGGCTTCTGACGAACTTGAAGAAACCGAAGAATAATATAATAGAAAAGCATGGCAGTTGAAATAATAACAGCCATGCTTTTTCTATTCAGTTGACAAAAAATATTGAGCAAATATTATATAATAGTATGGCTTAAAATACCAAATTAGTATTGTAGTATAAGTAGAAAAAAGGAGATTAATCTCATGGCTAGAGAAAAGTAC